>JAUIKH010000005.1 GCA_030430915.1 bacterium
TGATTTTTATTGTGTGTTCTCCTTCTTCTAGGTCACCTAGATAGTAGTTGTTAGAATATAGTCTAGTAATTTTCTCTTCATCTATATACAAATGAGCATGACCTTCACCCACAATGTTTTCACTACTAGCTTTTTCTGGTGCGAATGAAAAATTAATGGTTTCAAAGCTTATGTTCCATCCAGACTTGGCATCTTTTTTTACTGTAAAATTATTTACTTTCGGGACTGGTGATCCTTCTGGTATTTCAAAACTTGAATGCATATGATCATGACTATCGTTATTAGTCATGCCGTCATGAGAATGGTTAGCCATGTTTTCTTCTGACATTGTTGTTTCAGAAGTAGAGGTGTCATTTTCTGCAGATGTCCCGAGTATATAACCCAGCGGGAAGGCTAATAGCAGTGAGATAGCAACAGCAAGCAACAACGAATTATTGTTAGATTTTTTGCTATTTTTTTTACTTTTCTTTGGCATTTGAATCTCCTTAAATGTTTATGCTAAGTATAACAAAAAACTGTCCTCAAAGCCTCAATTTGACTAAACTTTAAAAAACTATTCTAATACTGTATACTTTATTTTAAGGACAGGTGATAATGAGAGAAAAAGAACTATTAGTAGTTAAAGCTGGAACGGCAGTAGTTTCGAACCAAGAAAAAACCAGACTTGATGTTAATAATATTACGAATATAGGACGTGATATTTTTCAGCTAGGTTTTAGTCAGAAATCTGAAGCTGACATTGTACTCGTAAGCTCTGGAGCAGTAACCGCTGGCATTCAAAGGATTGATTTGAGGGGCGATGTTTTATCTAGACAAGAAGTTGATAATAATATTAGAAAAAAACAAGTAGCCGCGATGATTGGAGACCCAATTCTTACGCGGGTTTGGAGCGACTCTGTTGGAGTGCCCGTTGCAGCTGATTTGCCTACTCATAATGATTTAGGGAGAGACGAGCATTGGCAAAGCCTATCTAATGTTATCTTTGAAGCGATAGACATGAACGTATTGCCAAAATTTAACGAGGGAGATGCTAGGTCTACCGAAGAGCTTGAATCAGAAATAATAACCAAAGGTATAGAATTTAAAAGGTTCGCTGATAACGATCCATTGGCTGCTATGCTGGCAATAAATCTTAGTAAGGCATCGTATGAACACTATCAAAAAACTAAACTTATCTACCTGACAAGTAAGCCAGGCATATTAGAAGATATAGAAGATGAAAGCTCAGTAATTTCAGATATTTCTTTTGACGAGCTTGAAAAATTTTCTAGTGAATTAGTTAATGATTCTGAATCTAGCAATGGAGGAATGGATTCAAAAATTGCGTCTACACTGCAGGCATTAAAAGGTGGAGTCGATGAAGTATTAATTGGTAGCGGAATCGGTAGTCAAGCACTTAATAATCTAGTAAAACTTAAAGCCGGAACTCGCATAAGTTGTTAGCTATTTATTGTACTTATGGTTTTAGCATAAGGCTATGGTTTAATAAGTCTAACAAAGATTTTGCGTTCATCGGAGCATCTTTTACTATCCTAAGTTCAAAGGCATAAACAATGCAAAAAGGTTCAGGCCAACAATCCATATCGATAGACCAATTAATGGGCGCTTCAAAAGAAACACCCTAACACTGGTACTTATCATAAACCATATTCAAGCAAAATTACATAAAACTTAAATCATGTAAGAATGACTGAGTCGAAGACCAGAGCTCATTTGTTTTTTAAAAAGTCTATTATTTCTACAGATGTTGAGGGCTTTTTATGCCATGGTTTGAAAATTCTCCAATTTTTCCATTGGTGACCTGTATTATCATAAACAATCTTTTTAGTCTCAGCTTTGTTATGGTTAACCTTTTGCCATGTATTGAATGTTTCTTTAAAAGACAACCAATTGAAATCAGAGTCACTTTTTGTCACTCCTCCCTCATATGGCACGGTTTTGTCTTGTTTACCATGTACCAGCATGATAGGTAAGGGCTGTATAGGGGTTAGTTTATTATCTACAGTGCCAATAGTTCCAGAAACTCCAGCAACTGCGCTGACTAGTTCAGGTTTCTCAGTAGCTAGCTTCATTGCCATGAACGAACCATTAGAAAATCCAGTTACATATATCGAAATCATATTTAAATCATATTTAAATATGATTTCTTCAACTAATTTAGTAATAAATTCAACATCATCAACACCTTGTTTCCAGCCGCTACCACAGCAAAAGCCAGCATTCCATCCTCTTTTTTGGGTATTTAGTGGCTGGATAGCTTGTGGATATATTACGATGTCCTTGTCTTCTACTACATTATGCAACCCCGTGTAGTAGGCAAAACGTCTAGCGCTGTCAGTATACCCATGAAGACCTATGTATACATTTGTATTATCAGTGATCTTTTTTGTTTTACTAATTAAGTACGATCTTTCTTTGTCATCAATCATTATGGTTTCATATCTTGAAAAAAGTAATCTTCTGTCTCTAGACGATAAACTAAAGAATAGTATGCTAGTAGTTACTAAAATCACTATTACTAAAACCAATGCTACAGGGTTACTCATGTAATGCCTCTATCTTATTCTACTGTATGTAAAACCGTCTTATTCAAATATGATAACTTTATTAACTAGCTTTGAAATAGCAGATCTTTTGCCTTCGCCAAGGTAAGTCTTTAGTATTACCCATAAGCCAAAACCAAAAAGCATTAGATACTCGCCAATTAAAGCAATATCTAATTTTTTGCCGAATCTATTTGCAGACAGAGCTGTTACGACTAGCCCAGACACAATAATTAAAAATGAAGAAATTCTAAAAAACTGCCATAGTCTAAAATGTTTCTTTTTTCTGGTTTTAAGTAGGACAATATCAGCCATAACAGTTAGAGAAATTGAAACACCCACTAATGCGACCCCAAAATAATGTAATTTTTCCGCAGCTTCATTCCAGCCTAGCGGCATAAAAGCTATTAGATACAAACCAGCAACAATCAAAGTAATCAATAGGGTGATAAGAGCAGTATTTTTAAGTGTTCTTGTTAAATAGTTCCTCCATTTCCATAGCCCAAAAGCTGCTGCAAACATTCCTGCCATATAATAAGGGGCCGTATTCGAATACTTACTAAACTCACTAAATGCTGTCTCTGGCCTCCAAAGTTCAGGTTTAATAAGGAAGCAGACCATCAGTCCAATGTTTAAAACTAAGAGTCCATAAATACCCCAAAACCTTCCATGGAGCCTTTTAAAAAGTCTGGCAAGCAGTATTTTGTCCAAGACAACCTGGATTTTTCGGCTTTTAACTTTTATTCTGTAGCTTTTTGACATTTCTATTTTTTCTATATTTCAACAGTATTATATCAGTAATTATAAAAATTCTTACACTATGTAAAATTTACCTATATAAAAGACCTCAAAAAAGACAATATAACTAAAAATTTTGTTATAGTTAAACTATTAATGGAGAAACAGTATTTCGTTTTTTGATAGTAAATTGGAAAAGTTCGTTAAAGAAAACGGAACTGCCGTTCTTGCTACTGTTGATGGTGAGCAACCTAATACTTCAACTATCTTTTATGTTTATAAAAAGGGATCAATCGAATTTATTACAAAGACAGAAACTGCCAAATTTAATAACTTAAGGAAAAACTCGTTAGCAGCTATAACAATTACTAGTGTTGATAACCAAATTACGGTCAATATGACAGGCTCCGTTGTGCAGATAAATAATAGTTCAGAATACGATGAAATAGTAAAAGAAATATCTAAGCTATCTTATGAAAAACTCAAGGATCTGGCGCCAATAGTTAAGCTAAAAAAGGGTAGCTTTGCAGCTTTTAAATTCATACCAAAAGAAGGCAAAATGATGGACTATTCATTACCGTCAAACAAGATTACAGAATATAAACAAGAATTTTAGTTTATCCGTATACTAGTATTCCGTATACTACTGGCAGCAAGGTAAGTATCTGTAAAAAATAAATTGTAATTATTGGCTTTTCTTTGTGTATAAGACCATAGAGGAAGAACAGCAACGCATATATTAAAAAGAAGGACCAAGTAGTAATCGATAAAGTAGAAGCATCCCTTTCTGAGTATATTTTGATAATTTGGGGGACTACCGCTACAGAAGTAAGAATACCCATAAAGGTTAAAGATCTATCTAAAAACCTAACCAATAGAGTCTCTTGTTTTTTTGTAATTCCAAGTTTTCGTTTGTGTTTGTGGTGATGAGGGTGGTTCATTTGCTTAATAGTATCATTAAACCCTTAAGCTTAGCCATTTAAGAACTATAAGTGTTAAAAACTGCCCTCTAGAACATGATCTTCTGGTTTGTTATCTAAGCCATTGGCTTCGGTTTCTTCAGTGATTACCACACTAGTATATTCAAATAAGTCTTTGTCACTAGTGTATGTCAGAGACCATTCACCCGGAAACTCTTCTGTTAATTTACCCGTAGAAATAATGCTTGGCCCTACCAACCAGCCTTCATAAAAGTCACCTTCAACAGGTTCACCAATTTTAGCTGTCACAGTGTGTACGTATTCACCTTCTACAGTCCTAGTTGCTGTTCCAGAGCCTTCATATACACCGACAGAAACTAATTCTATCTCTTCAATAAGTGGTATAGATTTACTTGGTTGTGAAGTCTCATTTGATAAATCGTTGGTGACTTCTGATTGTTGCGGTGTTGTTACGGTAGTATTCTGATTTTCTTCTTTTTCGGGCAACAAGAATAGTGCTAATACTGCTAAGATAATCATAAAGATAATAACAACAATAAAAATAATCATTGATTTTTTGGCACGATCAATATCCTGTTGTGACTCGTTTTTTGAACTTTTATTGTGGTCTTGTTGATTCATGAGTACTATTATAAACCCTTTGCTCTAATACTTTTAATAATAATTACAAGGCAATTAAACTTATTGAAACGTTAAGTTTGTCGCCAATTTTAATTTTTTCTGCCTCTCTGATTGGCTTTTTTATGAACAAGATAAAAGTTTTTGTCTCTGTGACTGGAAAAATAGAAGTTTTCCATGAGGATTTTCCTAAGTTAGAATATACCTTAATAGAGCCAAAGCCTTTTTTGTGTTCAAATGCAATTTCACGAAGATTTAAATAATACTTACTCGGTAGGTCAACAAAAAACCAGCCTGATTCTCCATCCCACTTTTTTAATACGGCATCAAATGTATAGTTCGTAAATGTAATGTAGCAGAAAAAAATAGGATTAACTTATAATTATAGTCATGGATAAATTGGAAAAAGTTGTTAGTGAATATATTAAACTTTGTGAAGAAATCGGCTTTGATGAGAAGCTGGTTTTAAAAGATATTAAACATATAGATTTCTGGCTTACATATTATGCAAATACTTTAAGCAGCGTATCTAAAAGCGAGAAACCAACTATAGTTAAAGGCACATACAAAGCAATAAATGAACAAGCACAAAAAGAAAGACTAGGCATGACTGCAAAAGATGCTATTAAAAAGGTAAATATAGCTATAAATAGAATAAAGAAATGTTTTGACTATATTTCAGTAGATGAAATGATTCCTTACAAATATGGGTCCAGACTATATAGCCGTGATGAATATCTTGACACAATAATTACGCATATTAATATGCATATAAAATACTTAAAAAAACAGTAAGCTTATATAAACTAACCTTATATTTGTATTTTTTAAAACTTTAGGTTATCATTCAAGCATAAACTGTTTTTAAACAAAAAGTTTTGTAAAATACATATAAAAAGAAGGGCGCGCAAAAAATGAAGGATTATTACAATTCTTTTTTAAAGCCATTTTCAATATTTATGGCTAGTTTGCTAATGTTTTCATTAGCTATTTTAATAACACAAAGTAAAGCAAATGCAGCAGGGGAGTTTATAACAACCTGGAAAACGGATTATGGTAATCCATTAGATTCTAGCGTAACAATCCCTGTACACAGTGGATCAACCTATAACTACAGAGTTGACTGGGGAGATGGGGCTGTTAACGAAAATGTAACAGGTGAGATAACTCACGATTATGCCACCCCTGGTACTTACACGGTAAGTATTAGTGGAGAATTTCCAAGATTTTACATGAATAATCATTCTGAAGCCTATAAACTCCAGACTATTGAGGAATGGGGAAGTATTTTATGGACTTCTATGCGTGATGCCTTCGAAGGAGCAAGTGCATTAGTGGTTAATGCTCCTGATAAGCCTGATTTATCTAACGTTTCTGATATGTCTGGCATGTTTGCTAGGGCTACTTTATTCAATACGGATATTAATGATTGGGATGTTTCAGGGGTTACAGACTTTTCATATATGTTTAGGGGCAATATGTTTTTTGACCAGCCACTGAATAATTGGGATGTCAGTTCTGCTTTAAATATGGAAGGAATGTTTAGAGAAACAAATAGTTTTGACCAGCCACTGAATAATTGGGATGTCAGTAATGTTACAAACATGATTTATATGTTTACAGAAGCTTTTTCTTTTAATCAGGATCTAAGTAGCTGGCGACTACCAAATGTAGTTTCAATAGAGTACATGTTCTATAATGCCAGAGATTTTAATTATGATATTAGTCAATGGGATATTGACTCACTGCAAAGAGCTACACACGTACTAACAAGTACAAGTTTTTCTACCGAAAATTATGAAGCACTTCTAAGCGGCTGGAGACAAGATAACGTACAGTCAGATGTGACCTTAACAGGGATACCAGCAACCTACTGTAATAGCAAAAACGATAGAGATTATTTGGTGAACCAAATGGGCTGGGAAATATCAGATATGGGGGCAGAACCAGAAATCTGTGCACCTACAAACATCAACTTTGAAAATTCTAGTGGTCTTTTTGTAGAAGAATTCCAAAAAGTCGGCACCGTAATTGGCGTGCTTACAACAGAAGACCCAAATCAAGGGGAAACTTTTGAATATTCTACTAATTGCAGTGGGAATTATACAGACAATCAATTTTTTACAATTAATGGTAATGAGCTTTTAAATGGCCAAATATTTAACTTTAGCCAGCCAACAGATGAAAATAGAGATAATATCTACCAAATATGTATCGTTTCTTCAGACTCTACTGGTTTCTTTGTAGAAAAGGAGTTTACAATAGAGGTCACAGACACAGAAGAAGTGGTGGTCACAGGTGGTGCAGTGCTCGGTACTTCAACAACTGGCACTAACTCTAACAATGTTGTAAATGAATCACAAACCAGCCAAGTTTTAGGTGATTCAGACGACACAGCAGACTTAGCAAGTACAGGTGTTTATCTCGTGTTTAGAATGTTAGTCGGGGCCGCAATAATGGTATCTGTCTATCATTTATTAAAACGTCATTCAGAATCTGTTTACAGAATAAATAAAAGATAGTTAGTAATTTAGGGTAGTCAAAGGCTTGATTCTTTTCTGTTATACTGTCTGTTATAAACAGGGGTAGTTTTTGAAAAAAGTAAAAAAAACTATTGGTTGGAAGCCATCATTTATTGGAATACTTTTTGCCGTAATCTTTCTACTGCTGTCTGTATTGCCGTCCTTACTCCCTAGACCTGCGTTAATTCAAGGCATAATTAGCGGTATTTCTATGGCTGTAGGATATGGATTAGGTGTAGCTACAAGCTCTCTTTTTCGATGGTTTGCGCAAAAAGAGGTCAGTAAAAAACATAAAAAAATAGCATGGTCAGTTTTAAAGATAGCTACTCCTATAGTTGCTATTATTGCCTTGTTTTTAGGACTTATTTGGCAGAATCAGGTCAGGGATCTTCTAGGCGTGGAGTTGATAAGCGTAGGCTACTCGTTGATAACTATTATAGTTGCAGCGATTACATTTATTTTACTAATAAGTGTTTCTCGCCTAATTAGAAAAACAGGCAACAAGATAAATAATCTTCTTAAGAAAAAGGTGCCTATAAGGCTTGCTGTCGCTCTTGCTATTTCTGCAAGTTTTTTTCTAGTCTATTTTATTGTTAGTGGAGTGTTGGCAAGTACCTTTTATAAAGTAGTAGACGGGATTTATGGTGCTAGGGATGGCACAGTACCTGAAGGCATTGTTCAGCCGAAAAGTGAATTACGCTCAGGAAGTCCAAACGCAATTATTAGTTGGGATAAAGTTGGGTATCAAGGAAGGGTTTTTGTTGGAGGCGGCCCTACTAAGAAGCAGATACAAGAATTTAATAATGTTCCTGCAGAAGAACCAATTAGAGTTTATGCTGGTCTGGCAAGTGCAGATACAGCTCAAAAACGAGCAGAACTAGCCATCGAAGAGCTTAAACGCACTAATGCATTTGATAGAGATATTTTGGTTATTGCGACTGCTACGGGTACAGGCTGGCTTGATCCTAAAGTGGTTGATGCACTAGAATTTGTTCACAACGGTGATACAGCAATAGTAACTCAGCAATATTCCTATTTACCTAGTTGGATTTCGTTTTTAGTTGATCAGGCAAGAGCAAGAGAAGCGGGCATGGTTTTGTACGATGCAGTTATGGAAGAAATTTTGAAACTGCCCGAAGACGAACGACCTAAAATATTATCTTACGGCTTAAGTTTAGGATCTTTTGGAGGCCAAGAAGCATTCAGCGGGGTTAACGATATAAGACGTTCAGTTGACGGTGCACTGTTTACTGGAACACCGGGGGCAACTAGACTTTGGCGTAACATTACAGACAGTAGAGATGAAGGTAGTCCGGAGTGGCAGCCTATCTATGATGGAGGTAAAAGTGTTAGGTTTGCATCTACTAAAGATGATATTTTATCTAATCCAGAAACATGGGATGATAAAACAAGAATACTATTTCTCCAGCATGCCAATGATCCTGTTGTGTGGTTTGACTTCAGCCTAATATTTAATAAGCCAGATTGGCTAAATGAGCCTAGAGGAGGCCCTGTTTCTCCAAATACCAGGTGGTATCCTATAGTTACTTTTCTACATGTCGGTCTAGATCAAGCTGTAGCTGCTTCTGCTCCGCCAGAAAATGGACATTACTATGTCAATACACCTGCATATGCTTGGGGCGCAGTTTTACCTCCAGACGGATGGAGTGATGAAAAAGCAGAAAAGCTCCAAGAATTTCTTGATAACGATTTCAAATCCGCACGGATAAAAGAGTAAATATATAAACTTTTCATTGGTGAATTACTTGCCAATCAAGTTATTTATTGGTTTAAAAATTGATATTTATTACGCTTGCTTTTATGTAAGTAGCAACATGGATAAAAAATTAAACTACCAAAACTTCCAACAAAAAACTTGCCCAAGGCCATTCCACTAAGGAAGTTAATCGGTCCAAGCTTTATACTTCTCGGGCTGGGGAGTGGGGAAGTTATACTTTGGCCGCTTTTAGCTAGCAATTACGGAATGGGCATTATATGGGGTGCAATAATTGGTATAACTTTGCAGTTTTTCATGAATATGGAAATATAGCGTTACGCTCTAGCTAGAGGAGAGAGTGTATTTGTAGGGCTTACTCGTAAAATTAAGTCTATTCCCTGGTGGTTTATTTTATCTACATTTTTCCCATGGATATGGCTAGGTATAGCAGCAGCATCTGCCACACTATTTGTAAGCGTTTTTGGTATGAGCGATGAATCTGTTAAGTATGTGGCAATTGTAATGCTACTGGCTATGGGACTTATATTGTCTCTTGGTCCGGTTCTGTATAAGACAAAATGTCTATAACCCACTCCATGAATATTGCTTGTTTTTTACTTTGTTTACATGCTGGGTATTTGTACTCATTAATAAAATTATAACAAAACTAAAACACTATAAATCCATAGTTATAGTAATTAATTTACCTTGTAGATATGATTTACACATATTCGTACCATATCTATAAATCTTTATTTGGATTGCCAGAAGTTTTCTTGCCCCAACTCCATCTTGGCTTTGGACTCTTTTTAGAACTGAACCAAATAAATACAATCGTTACAATCAGAACAGCTATTAAAAAGTAACCAACTTCTTTTGTGTAAGTGTTTGCGGGAACATCTTTTAAAAATACTAGAGCAAGTCCAATTACTACCAGAAGATAAATAGCAAGCAGTATCCAACTTTTTAAATTTCCTGGCTTCCAGCCAATCCCGTAGTTTTTATTCTTAAACCAATTTTCTTCAGATTTCATAGTTATAGTATCTCACATAAAAAAGTATGTTCCTATGTGCTATCTATGTTCGCAGCACAGCAGATAGCGAAAGGCGCGACTTACGTCAATAAATTGTCGCGTCGCTTGAGTTTATACCCAATCCAGAACTATGAAAAAAGACACCCGAGATGGACGTCTCTTTTCATGGCTCACAACAATAGAGGAAGTTATAACTGTGATCAAGCAGGATTTAGCACTAATCGTCTAAGTGCTCCTCAGCTACTTACTTAGCCGTTGCTTTGCATTTGAGAAATGATTGATTGCATTGAGCAGCGGTATTGCTTCGCCCCCAAGCTCCGTAAGGCTATACGTAACGTCAGATCTCGATTTTTCCATACGGTCGATAAGGCCGCTCTCTAGCATGTCCTTCAATCGCTTTGATAAGGTAGCAGTGTTAACTTCTTCTATCCTTCTCTCAAGCTCGTTAAATCTCAAGGCACTATCGTCTGAGAGCTCATCTATTACACGCAACGTCCAATAATCGCTCAAAATCTTGAGGCTGGGAAGACAGATCGGTTGTTTTGTGTTCAAAGTTGCCATAAATATACTTGCTTTAAATATTGAAGTACTTTATTATTAATAGTACTGTATTAATTATAGCACTCGCTTGAAGGAGGGGCAACATGAACGTATCAATAATAGGAACAGGCAACATGGCCAAAGGAATTGGAACACGCTTAGTAAGCGGGGGTCACTCAGTAACGATTCACGCTCAAGACGAAGCCAAAGGCAAAGAGCTCGCAGAGCTACTTAAGAAAGTTAATAATACTGCTGTTGTGAGCGTAGTGCCTGTTGGTACTGATTCTGATGAGATAGTAATAGTGGCTACTCCATATGCTGAAATCGTAAATGTAGGCAAAGAGTATAACGGACTTACTGGTAAAGTAGTTGTAGACATTACTAACCCTGTAGACTTCAACACGTTCCAGCTTATTCCTGAAGCAGGACAATCTGGAGCACAGGAAGTTGCTAAGATTTTAAGTGAAGCGAACGTGGTTAAAGCATTCAACACGACGCTCGCAGGCACATTAGAGGCTGGTGAAGTTGAAGGTAAAGAACTCGATGTCTTTATTGCTAGTGATGACGATGAAGCTAAAGCTAAGGTGTCTGAACTCGTAAAAACAAGCGGCATGCGCCCTGTTGATGTAGGTACACTTTCTGAAGCTCGACACTTAGAAGGATTCGGTCTGATTCAGATGAAAATCCAAGATCAAATCGGTACGGGCTGGATGAGTGCTCTTAAGTTCCTTGGATAATCCGAAACCGTATACTATCTCGCTAAATCTGTTCCTACATGTTCTGGCGAGGGAGCCCAAATAAATAACAGAGGCTAATTACCTCTGTTATTTTTGGTTCTAACTTTTGGCTCACCCCGATCTGCATATTCCTTAATTAAAGTTGCATTTATACTCTCAGCTTTATTCCTGCAAGCTTCGCGCTGTGCAGGAATTGAAAATCCTTCTTTATTTGTGTTTCCTTTCGTCGCTTGATTAGTTGTTGATACTCGTAAGTAGATTGCTACTTTCATTTTTTCTCCTCGTTTATGTTGTAAGAACATAATGGAGGGTTAAGAAGCGCTTGTGTCACAATAAAAGATGTTTGAGGAGATACTCACATATAATTGAAGCGGTTGCATGTATACCCCTAGGGGGTATACAATATTAGTATGATTCAAGATATAAAAAAACGCGCAACACATCGATCAAAGATTATTGAGGGACAGTTTAAGGGCTTGGTTAAGGCGATCGAGAATGAGGAATACTGCATCGATATACTCACGCAGAGCCTTGCAATTCAACAATCGTTAAAGTCATTAAATAAGCTAGTACTAGAAAACCATCTTAAAACTCACGTAAAAGATGGTATGGGCTCTGATGACACGGAAGTTCAGGATAAGTTAATTGAAGAGCTTATTGATCTCTATGAGCTTACTGCTGTAAAGAGTAAATAGTGAGTAGCCAACAAAAAATAGTCTACGTGTGTCCTATGCATCCTGAGGTAGTTGAAGAAAAACGTGGCACCTGCCCCCAGTGTCACATGGCGCTTGAAAAGAAAGAGATAAATGAAGATCACGAAGGCCATGATAAACATGATGGCCACAACCCAAACATGTTCCGTAAGAAATTTTGGATCTCGTTAGCTTTAACGATACCGGTACTTTATTTTTCAGAAACGATACAGGAGCTGCTTGGATTTAGCGCGATTAGCTTCCCCGGCAGTACTTATATTCCAGCTATTCTCGGTGTAGTTATATTCTTTTATGGTGGTCTCGTGTTCCTACGAAGTGGACGTGCAGAAGTTGCAAATCGTGAGCCAGGAATGATGACGCTTATATCTATGGCTATCTCTGTTGCATTTATATATAGTTCACTAATTACGCTGAACGTCGTCAATGGCAAAAGCTTCTGGTGGGAGATGGTATCACTTATTACTATAATGTTGCTTGGCCACTGGCTAGAAATGGCATCTATTTCTAATGCACAGGGTGCACTTAAAGAGCTGGCTAAGCTACTGCCTGATGAAGCTGAGCTGGTTACAAAAGATGGGGCAAAAGCAGTTTCTATCAGCGAACTTACAGTAGGCGATAAAGTCCTCGTGCGCCCAGGTGCAAGTATCCCAACTGATGGCGTGATCGTTAAGGGCGAATCGAAAGTAAACGAATCTATGCTGACTGGTGAATCAAAACTCGTGAGTAAGACCAAAGATGCAGAAGTTATCGGCGGCACCATAAATGGTAGCGGCTCACTCACCGTGAAGGTAACGAAGCTTGGTGACGACACTGCACTGTCTGGCATTATGAAAATGGTAGAGGATGCGCAGAACAGCAAATCGCGCACACAGCTACTGGCTGACACCGCTGCAAAGTACCTGTTTTACTATGCGCTATTTGCAGCACTTGTCACTGCAATAGCTTGGGTGTTTTTCGCTGATTCGAGTGCCAACTACATACTAGAGCGAGTTGTAGCGGTCCTTATTATCGCTTGTCCGCACGCTCTTGGCTTAGCGATCCCACTTGTCACTGCAATATCTACATCTAAAGCAGCCAACGCAGGATTGTTAATCCGTGAGCGTGCTGCGCTTGAGTCTGCTCGTAACATTGATGTTGTCTTGTTCGATAAAACGGGAACGCTGACTAAGGGCGAACAAGGAGTGGTGAGTATTGTTGCTGACGATGACAAGAAACTCCTATCCATTGCAGCAGCAATTGAAGCTGACTCAGAGCATCCAATTGCCAGTGCTATCGTACAAAAAGCCAAAGATATGGGTGTGCCAACTAAAGAGGCAGATGGGTTCAATGCGCTTGAAGGCCGAGGCGTGACCGCAAAAGTTGATAACAAAACCTATTATATTGGTGGGCCGCAACTTCTCAAACAGCAGAAAGTGACGCTTAGTAAAAAGTACAAAACTGCAATTGATGAAGCTCATAGTAATGGACAAAGCATTATCTATGTACTTGAAGGTAAAAATGTCCTAGGCGGTTTATTAATTGCTGACGTCATTCGCGAAGAGTCAAAACAAGCCGTAGAAGACCTACAAAGCTCTGGCAAGCGAGTAGCGATGCTCACAGGAGACTCCGAGGGCGTTGCGAAGTGGGTGTCGAGTGAGCTTGGGCTTGATGATTATTATGCCGAAGTGTTGCCAGGCGATAAGTCTGATGTGGTAAAGAAGCTACAGAAAGATGGCTCAAAAGTCGCCATGGTTGGTGACGGTGTAAATGATGCTCCTGCGCTTACTCAGGCAGATATCGGTATCGCCATCGGTGCTGGTACTGATGTTGCTATTGAATCAGCCGGTATTGTGCTTGCAAGCAGCGATCCACGAGGCGTTAGTAAAATCGTGAAGCTTTCCAAGAAAACATTCGCGAAAATGGTACAGAATCTTATATGGGCAACTGGCTATAACCTGATCGCTGTGCCATTAGCGGCAGGAGCGCTTGCGTTCAGTGGTTTCGTGCTTTCGCCTGCGGTTGGTGCAGCTCTTATGTCACTTTCAACCATTATTGTGGCACTCAACGCCCAACTGCTCAGAAAGGTTGAACTATGAGAGCTGTATCTACGCTCACACGATCAGTCATTGCACTACTGATGCTCTTCACACTTGCTGTTTCCAGTGCTCCAGTAAATGCATATCAGAGCCACGAAATGCACACTTCTACATCAGAAATGTCGCAAGATATGATGCACGAACACGTACGGGACTGTGCTGCAGCGTGCGGTGCTGTAGAAAGAAATGAAAGCAGGAAGTTGATTGTAAATCAGCGCAAAAAAGAAAAAGAAGTTGAACCAGAACAAGATCCGTATCCACTCAATACTCGAAACTACCAATACCCATCATACAAATTTAGAACCGTATTCATTGAACCGCAGAACAACATATATCTGAGGCACGCCCTGCTGAGACTTTGAGATCTTACTTTTTAAGTGATTCAACTAAAAGTAAGGATACTCTAATGAAAGATAATAAATTTGGCATACTAATAACGATTCTCGTTGTGGGAATACTAGGAGTAGCGGTTGTATTCGGAAAAGACACTGTCGATAGAATTAGGCTAGGTAACGAGCAAGCAGACAACGGCAGACAGCATGTTTCTAGCTCTGAAGCTCCGCAATATGATGAAGGAGAGCCGCCTACTTCTGGTGACCATGGCGACCCTGTTCCTCCGCAAGCGTACTCTCAGGAACTGCCCGACTACAACACTATTCATAACCTAGAACATGGTTATATTTACGTATCGTATCAGCCAGATCTACCTCAAGAAGATATTGAAAAGCTAACAAGTCTCTTCTTCAACAGAAGCAATGAAGAGTTTAGTCCGACAAAAGTCATTATGGCACCACGGGCAGCAAACGAATCACCAATTGTTTTGTCCTCATGGAGGAGAAGCATGACGTTTGAGTCGTATGACGAGCAGCAGATGATGGACTATTACTTAAGTAACGTGAATAAGAGCCCCGAACCTACGGCGAGTTGAGCATGAGAGTTAACCTTTGGTTCATATGGCTACTCATCAAAACAAGACCGTTTAGGTTCTTGTTGCTATGGTTTTCAATGCTTTGGGTATTTACGTATCTTACTAGCTTAGATCTCTTTGGCGCGATTTGGTCGAATCCAGTATTGAGTTTTGGCGACAAAATTTCGTTTATGTTCGATTCATTTATGAGCATCATTTCAAATTTCAGTGATTTGAGAGTACTCTCGCTCATTGTCTTTTCGTTTGTTACGGCTGTTAACTTGACGTTGTTGTGGCAAACGATCAAACGAAAGAGTAAAGCCAAAGGCGCTAAAGCAAGCACCTTTGGTAGCGTCGGAGCAATTGTTGGCTCGCACTGTATTGCATGTGGCGGATCATTCCTAGCACCATTAATAACCACTTTAGCTGGAAGCGGTGCGTACTTTAGTGGAGCAAGGGTTAACACGGCAATCGCGATAAGTGTTGTTATCAATGTACTGGCGATATTTTTCGTCGGCTACATGACTCTGAAGCTTGCTGATCAGGAGAAGAATTTCATATTGGAGGCGGATCATGTTTAAGGGTAAAAACAGAAGAATTAATTTACAGCGAATAACCATAAAGGAGGAGTAAGATGGAAAAACAAGAAAATACAACAGAAGAAAAACCTAAACAAGAAACGATACATTCCAGTAAGAAAAGCTGGTTTGTTAAAGGTGGAATTGTTGCTTTGGCGCTGCTGCTATTCAGTGGAAGCTACTATGGCTATCTCTATGCCTCAACTCCTTCTCACCTAAGAAATCCTGAGTTTGAGCACTATCACCTAAGAACGCAGATTATTGTCGATGGTAAGCCTGTTGACTTCTCGCATGATGAATTTCAAGAGGACTACGACAAGAATTCGTGTAGTGCTGAACTTACTGGCCAACCAATAGACTTTCATGACGAGATGGATCAAATGGCGCACGTGCATTGGCGCGGGATAACTGGTGGTGAGTTTCTCAAATTCTACGGCTGGAATCTAATAGGCGGTGAAGACGATTCCCTAGGTCGTCGATATGACCAAGGCATGATGCGCATGCACCATGTAAGGACTGCTGGGGACTTGCTCCCAGAGGTATCAGACAGCGCAAAATACTATATCTACATTGGTGATGAAAATAGTTACGAGCAGAAGAACTGGGACGAATTTCTCGAAATGGACTTAGAGGACTTTCTTGGTAAGAAGAGCTACCTAAACACGGATGGTGAAACTTCTTTCAACCCACTAGATTGGCTTACACAAAAAGCTTACGCACACGGTGATGAGGACGATGATCACAATGAAGCATCTGAGTTCGAGAGTGATGAAGAAAAACTAGAAAGAATCAACAATTTAATAGGCAATATCGTCATGTTTGTGCAAGAGACAGAGCCTTCTGATGAGCAAATTCAGGACCGGTTCGACAGTCTTGTGCCACTTAGCGATAGTGTTTGTGGAGGATAAACGATGAATAACAAAATATTTTGGATCGTAATTGCAGTAGTGGTTGTCATTATTGGAGTGTTCGTTCTGGCAAGCGATGACCAGCAGGGTGGCGAAGATACGGCAACCACGCAGTCTTTATCGCTTTCAGACATTCATGGTCTTGAAGTTGATATTAATGATTCCGACAGGCTCTACTTGCCTAATCATCAAGGTCTGTATGTGCAAGGTGCAGACAGAGAAATAACGAGAGCAAGCGAAATATCTGATGATTTGATGAGCTTTGTAGTAAGTCCTACTGATAACAGCGTATTCTATGCCAGTGGGCACCCAAAGACTGGTGGTAACTTTGGCTTGATTCGCTCAGATGACGGTGGCGTGACCTGGAAGGCTGTGTCCGAAGGTCTTGACGGCCCTGTAGATTTTCATACTATGGCAATTGATGCGAAAGACGATGACTACATTTATGGATATTATGCGGGTGCTCTTCAGCGTTCATTGGATCGCGGAGAGTCTTGGGAATACCTAAACGACGCACCCGACCAAATAATCCAACTGAGTGCTGGTGTGGCTCAGGGGCAACTATATGCAGCAACCACTAACGGACTATATCGTAGCGATGATAGAGGTGAGAGCTGGGATCAATTCGCATTTGATGGCGAGACCATCATTGCAATAGAGGTGAATCCAACGTCAGGTCAGTTGATTGCTAACACGAGCGCGCAGGGATTAGTTTTCTCAAATGATAAAGGACAAACTTGGAATAAGAGCGAGTTTGGAGCTACTGATACGGTGTTGTACCTTTCGTCATCAGCTTCAGAGCCAGAAAAATCTTACTTAATAACAAAGTCGCTAAAAATTTATAAAAGCGTAGATAATGGCGCCACTTGGTCTCTCCGTTAGCAGTATAGTAAGCCAACCTCACAATTTGAGTGTCACGGTCATGGAACCTGGTCGGGTTTTGGGGTGCTTGGTCGCCTACGGGGAAACAGGTCGCGGTTAGAACTTTTTATCAGGGGTGAAATGAAAAAACCACCATTTCTGGTGGTTCTAACATTTGTAGCTTGTAATCACTACTGTACTTATTCTCTGAGACTCAGGAGTGAATGAGGGACAGGTCATGGAACCTGGTCACTCGATTTCACTGCTGGGCTTGGCTCCGGAGACTGGATTCGAACCAGCGACCTCGAAGTTAACAGCTTCTTGCTCTACCACTGAGCTACTCCGGAAAATTTCACTTTATTCTAGTAGCTTGCTCTACCTTCGCTGTACAGCGAAGAGCTACTGCGGAATAAAAGATTTAATGAACATCCGCCCGTTACCTGATTTGAGTTGCTTTTCTCTTATCAAGGCTTCAGAGCGAGTGGCAACTGATTCTTTATAAATCAATTCCCATTCACCCGGAAATCTAGATGTGTAAGACTTGAAGGTATGATCATTGTGCTCCTCTAGTCTTTTATCTATATTGTGGGTTTGTCCTATATAGTACTTCTTACAATTACCATTGTATATAGCGTATATAAAGAACATATAATTATTTTAACTTGCTCTACCTTCGCTGTACAGCGAAGAGCTACTCCGGATTAAAGATAAAGTATACTACTAATTTAGCAAAGTTTATCAGGGGTAGATTATACGGATTTTTTAGGCCAACGTCAACAAAAGACTCTATCTAGAGAGTCTTAAGTACGGTTTATTTAAATAAAATAGAAATTTTTTAGTTTTACGATCTAGTAATATCAAGTGAGAGTGCAGGTGTGTAACCGTTTTTCTGTTTGACTTTGGGGCCCTAGACCACAAATCATAGCCTTCTTTCTCGTAGGAACTTACAATATCAAAGTACTCAATTATTTCATGAGAGGAAAAATCAGACAGGGAATCAGTGTGTTTTTTAGGCACTATCATCAAGTGATCTTTAACGCCTTGTCCATCCCAGACAGAATAAGCAAATTTATTTTTAATAATAAAAAAAGATTTAGTTTCTTTAAAAACTTCATCACTTGAAGGGCTACAAAAAACACATCTATTTTGCATCTTATTTTTGCGGTACTTTGAATAACGCTTTTCTTCTTTTATTGAGCGAGTAGCCATATAGCTATTATAAAACTATAATAATACTAATCAACAAGAAATGACTTTTTAAAAATTTATTTTAAAATCATATTTAAATCATATTTAAATATGATTTAAGCACTTAGTTTTTTTATGCACTGCGCTATCGTATAATTACTGTTATGTCTATTTTAGAAGCGATAGTACTAGGAGTGATACAAGGAATAACAGAGTTTATACCTGTTTCTAGCTCTGGTCATCTATTAATAACACACGAGATATTCAATAATGCAAGCAACTCATTGGCTTTCGATGTAGCATTGCATGTAGGTACGCTACTTGCTCTTTTGCTTTATTTTAAGGGTGACTTATTGGATTTGGCTAAGAATATTAAATCCAAGAACAAACAAGGTAGACTTGCAAGATTGTTGATAATTGCAACCATACCTGCTGCACTAGCTGGTTTGATGCTCGGGGGCTATATAGATGACAATCTTAGGACACCTTTCATAGTTGCCATAACTTTAGCTTTTGGCGGAGTGCTAATGATTATAATAGACGTAATTTCTGGCAATAAAGAACCCAAAGAGGTGAATACAAAACAGGGCTTAAGTATTGGCTTTGCCCAAATGTTGGCACTGGTACCTGGAGTTTCACGCTCAGGAGTAACAATTACCACCGGTATGTTAGTTGGCTTAGGCAGGGAACAAGCAGCCAGATTTTCCTTTTTGCTAGCAGTTCCAATTATTGCTGGTTCAGCATTGGGTGTTCTAGTCGGTGGAACTTCTGAGGTAACGGTGGGAGAAGCACAAATAATAGCTGGTATCATTGCTGCATTTATTAGTGGTTTATTGTCCATCAAGTTCCTACTTGGGATAATTGAGAGGGTTGGCCTAACACCTTTCGGAATTTATAGGATTATACTTGCGGTCATAGTTGTTATACTTTTAGTGTAGAATGTATATAAGGTAAGGTTTAAATAATTTTATGAGTAAAAACAGTAAATCTAGAAAAATATTACTAACTATAAATATAATTGCTCTGATAGGGTTGTCTGGTGCAACGGCTTATCTATTTATGGAGAATCGTGATTTACAAGAGCAAGCCACACTATCAAATGAAGAGAAGAACCAAAGAATAATAGATGAAGTAAATGAAGTCTACAGCCTGCCTGATGAAGACCCAGTGATTGGGTATGTAAAAGATGTTGATAAATTTAAAAATGATTTTCCAGCTTTTGAGAACGATGACGTTAAGCTGGATGATATCCTACTGTTTTATCGTAAGGCTAGGCTAAATGTACTGTATAGACAAAGTGAAAAGCGAGTGGTTAAAACTGCTAATGTAGCAGTACCTTTTTCTGTTGAGTTAGTAGGTTCGGAAAAGGCGATTTCTGATGCAGAAAAGAAATTAGGTAAATTCAATGATCAGATTACGATTACTAAAACAGTTAGTGACGGCATAACACAATCCTTTGTAATAGATGTTGAAGGTGATCAATCAGCTGTTGCTGAAGCAATTGCAGAAGAGCTAAAATATGAAATTGGTTCTACATTACCTTCGAATATCCAAGCTAACGACCAAACAGAAATAGTAATCATTGTTAAGGACTCAACTACAAAACCTACAACTGAGCAAACACCGTAATAATTAGAAAAATCAAATAGATTTGAAGCTATTGTACAACTGGTAAATTGCCGTCTTCATCGTAGGTGTAAACACCACCATCTATAGTTTCTATGCCAGTTATTAGTCTGCCCATTAGTCTTGGTATGTCTTCTTTATCAGTGACTCTCATAGGAAGATTGTCGATAAAAAACCTAGGATTTTCTTCTTCTAGTCTAATTGCAGTTGCAATAGTTTCAGTCTTTTCGATACCGGTAAATTTTAAAATACCTTCACTTACCCGTCCTATTACTTTTGTTTTGTGCCGATCACCAGCTAATTCTTTATTAACTGTTCCGGGCAGGGCGACGCCAATTAGCATAGGGGGTGCGGACTTTTGTTTTTTACCTATAGCCCTATGTCTCTCCATATCGTGCGTGACGTTCAAACTCGCAGCCTTATTATAAAGTTTCATGTGTTGCTCATTAAATTTACCATCAGTGCTCAAAGTTCTAGGTATAGTAAGGTATGTTCTATCAAAGCCTAGCTCAAATAGCTCTCTTGCTGGAGTTGGCTCATCACCTAACTTAACACCAAGAAAATCCACCATTTTACTAACGATTAATCCGCTTCTATGAGGTATATCAGCCCGCTTAATGGTGTAAGACAGAGCTAAGTGTGACAATGCTATATCTATAAGTTCTGCATGATCAGTGCCGTTTATTACATTATTTCCACCTTTTAAAAGCTCAATTAATCTGTTTATCCCGTCACTTTCTTCGTATGTTTCAGCAAAAACATTTTCCAAGGCAGGAAATCTAGTATCAATATCGTTAGCAATCGTAGCGCCAATGTCTGGGTCTAAAACTTTTCCTTCACCATTTATTGATGTGTGTGTCATTCTTTGACCAGGATATTTTTCAGGATCAATATCCAAAGTAACTAACATTGGATGTGAACCTTCATGTTTTTGAGCGATACCGTGAAGTTCTTCCATCATTGCTAGCTCAGCGTTTTTTATGTAACTCATAAGATTAAAGGTACTATAGCAAATGTGGCTAAAAATACTATATCTAGTGTATGAACTTAATGGTAAACTACTAATACTTAACAATTATTAAAGTTGGAAAAGAGTTAAAATCTCTTACTGTGCCGCAACTGTAATTTCGTTTTTTTAAACGAATAAGTCAGACACAACTTATTAAAGTTAATTCCCGAGCAGGAAGACTTATATATAGCAATATATCCCTCTTTCTGTTCTATAAGAAAGAGGGTTTTTTAATGTCATTTGAGTTAGAACACACAGATATTTCTCCAGAATCGAGGGTCGATAGATTTGGAGTGGTTTTAGCTAGAGAGATGT
Organism: bacterium; assembly: GCA_030430915.1. GTDB lineage: Bacteria > Patescibacteriota > Saccharimonadia > Saccharimonadales > SZUA-47 > JAUIKH01. Next base: position 21,570 of record JAUIKH010000005.1, read on the forward strand.
TTAATAGAAACGCTATAGAAAAGCGTGCACAGGAATTAATAGAAAACTCTGAAGATATTAAAAACTCAGAAATTGAAAATGAAATCTATAATAATGCAGCAACAGGGTTATTTGAAAAAATTACAGCAGCTGGTCATTTAAGTCACATTGAATTTGAAGGCGATCAAGAAGAAATTCACGAAGCAACAATAAAAAGGCTGCTGAATGGGAGGCTGGAAAATACTCCCGACTGGGAGAATCATAGGAATTTTGCCGAAATATGCGAGGAGTTAACAGTATACGAAACGTTTAAAAAAATAAAAACAGGTGAATTACCTGCTGACACTATGATAGTAACTCACAGTAATTTGCCTGATGAAAATGTTGATGAAGAAGAAAAAATACATGTAGGCTATAGAACTTTGAATGCAAAGGGTATGTTAAGAACCTATAGCTTCAACCAAAATGAAAACGGTGAATGGGTTAGAATTCTTGAACAAGTTTCTAGAAGTAACAGCGATGACAACAGTACGAGAGACTGGTTCAATTCTCATGCATCGGCAGTACCGATAACTTCAACTGGGGCACTGAGTGAGCAGGTAATTGTGTCATCTAAAAGATTACCTAACGGAGTAGTTAGTCTAGTGGAAGAACTAGATGGTCCAGATAGATTATATGGTGAATCAGAAGCAGAACTAATCGAAAACAATAGACCGGACTATTCTGTCTTAAGAGAAGTCTCAGCTGAGCGTGAAAATACGCTAGGCGTTTATATAAATGAAATTAATCAATACGACACAGAGTTAAAGCAAAAGCAGGAAATTGGAGAAATTAGTTACGCTGTTAGGTTAAATAAATTTGATAAAAAAATAAATGAAATTAATATGAGAATATTATTGCTCGCACCACAGTATACAAAAGATACTTATGGCAAAGCTTCTGTACAAAATATTGAAGCTGCGTCTATTGCCTTTTATCAGGGGGATCATTTACTTGCTCAAAGAGAGCTTGAACAAGGCCATAGAGTTAGAAATAAGAAAGCTAGTGTTGGTTGTGGTGGTTCAGGTAAGGCAGACAGTGACTCGGACTTTGATATTGATTCAAAAATAAATCCATTCGAACAAGCCGTAGAAAAGGCTAGTGAGGATAAGGAAGATTGGAAATGGTCTAAAGGCGTTTGTCAGGTAAAGTCGTGCTCATCAAGACCAGGCCAAACAGAAGTTGGACCTTGTAGTGTATGTAAGAACTGTCAGAAAAAATTTGATGCAGGTGAAGACCCAACCAAAGAAGCTGATTACACGCCATCTGAGGGCAGGGAAAAATCAGGAGGATTAATGGTGTTTTTAAGTAATGTTACTGTTGAAGGAAAGAATTTGAAGAAAGCAGCCTAGAATGATTAAAAATATCGGCATTTTTGCTGGGTCATTTGATCCGATTCATGATGGCCATATAGAGATGGCTAAATCAGCACTACATAATATTGATTTAGATAAGTTGTATTTCATGGTTGAAGAAAAGTCATGGAGCCGCAAAAAAGCAGTAAGTAAGGAGCATAGAGAGAATATGGTTAAAGTTGCGACAAAATCGCAAGATAAACTAGATATTCTAAGCTTAGAAGATGAAAAATTTAGCATAGAGCATACGCTACCAAAACTTGAAAAAAGATTTAGAGGTAATAATCTGTTTTTTATCTTGGGATCAGACGTATTTATCAAGATGTCAGAAGAAACTTGGCCTACTATAGAAAATCTTACCAAACACTATTTGGTTGTATTTGAGCGTAAATCGGTCAATGAACGAGAAATATCAGAACATAACAAAAGCCTAGGGTTCATGTTGGCAATATTACCATCGCCTATGCCGGATCATTCTTCTACCGATGTCAGACTAGATTTAGAAAATAGACATCTATGGCTACCTAAAGAAGTTGAAGAATATATAAAGAATAATAATCTGTACAGCTAAACCAACCGGCTTTTAAGCGTCGTTTTCTTTCTCTTCATTAAAGTGTGATTGTAAGTAAGCTAGATGTTTATCTCTAAATTTTCTGAACTCAGACTTTTTCAAACCATTTTTCTTAATGAATGCGCCTATTTTTTCACTTCCAATGTAATGAGGCAACATTACATAACCAGCACCAATTTCATAAAGTTCTGCTGCTTCATTAATACTGTCTGCATGGCAGATCACCACGGCTTTTTCATTAACTTGTTCAATTGTGCGAAGTAGAAACTTAGTTGTTTCAAAGTCTGTAACGACAGAAACAATTAATTTAACATGGTTAATCCCAGCTTCTTCCAGCAGCTCTAGGTCTGTCATATCACCGTACAGATAATTTATTCCAGAAGTTTCTAGATGATCAATTACTTCAGGATCGTAATCAATAACTGCAAAGTTTTTCTTTAATTTTTGAAATACTTTAATAAATTCTAATCCACCTTTTTTATAACCGAAAAGCAACATTTCGTTAAAATGCTGTTTCTTGTTTTCTGGTTTGGTTTTTCGGCGCTCGAATACATCTAGATTTTTTTCAAATACAACATATAGTTTTTCATCATAGAGAATTATGTATGATGAAACAGCAATCGTAATCAGTCCAACTACCGTCATAAGTGAAAGAGTTTCAGATGATATTTGTCCTGATTTGTTAGCGAGTAGTAGCATTACAAGAGAGAACTCACTGATCTGAGCTACAGCTAATGAGGTTTTAAAACTAGTTTTTTTTGTATAGCCTAATAAGCCCATAATAGTCATGACAATTATTGGATTACCAATAATGACAAATGCAGATAAGACAAGTGCTATTGGTAGGACTTCAACTATGTTGCTTAAATCTAGTTGTGATCCTAGCACAACAAAGAACAGAACGATAAAGAAATCCCGTAGTGGTTTAAGTCTTGAAGCTGCTTCTTGAGCGTAGCTGAATTGGGATAGTGCAATACCTGCAGCTAAAGCACCAACTTCTAGTGAGAAGCCAGACTGTTTAAAAATAGCACCTATACCTAGCCCCCATGCGATGGAAAAAAGAAATAAAAGTTCTTGTGAACCTGAAATGGTTTTGGTGAAAAGGGGCAGTAAGTATTTAGTAAAAATATAAAGTAGAAATACTACTGATAATCCTTTAAGACTTAACTCAATTAGATCTTCGGCGTTAAGGCCGCCACTTCCGTTTGCGCTGACAAAAAGTAACGCAAAGGTGGCAATAATGTCTTGGACTAACAAGAATCCAGTAGCTATCTTGGCGTGTAGCCTGGTCTGCTCTTTTTTATCGCTTAGAAGTTTAAGAATAATAATTGTGCTAGAAAAAGCTAAGCCTAAAGCTACATAAAAAGTTGCCGTAGTGCTTAAGTCTGTTAGAGCAGAGACTAACAAATAACCGAAGAACGTCGTAAATATAACTTGACCCACACCTGTTAATACTGCTACACGTCCTACTTCTTTAATGACTCTTGGGTTCAAGCCTAGCCCAACTAAAAACAGCAGTAGAGCTATCCCCATATCAGAAAAAATTGTCAAAGTTTCATTATCTGTAACTAAGTTAAATACAGTAGGACCAACAATTAAGCCAGTGATAATATGCCCAATTATTAAAGGTTGACGCAAGATACGCATCAATAGTGCTATACCTGTGCCGATGGCTATTATTAAGCTTAGTTCAATAAATAGTGTATGTTCCATATTTTTGTTATTGTGCTTATTCTTATATCTTATATTACTGTAGTGAAATTATCAATTGACATTAAATTATGCTTAAGCTATTGTATAAATACTTCTTGATAGTTTTGGGAGCAAAACTCTATAGAAAGATAAAAATTAAACAAAACAAAAGAATTCAATATGCTGTAGCGTGTAAGTCAGCGTGCTACTCAAGGTGTTGAATTAAAGGAGACAAATATGTCAGTTAAAGTAAAAGTATATCCTTCAGTAGAGAGCAGGATAGAAGTTACTGTTAGACGTCCTAAGTGGCAGACGTTTCTAACTTACTAATTTTTTTATATACAACATTTATTGTTGATTTGTTGAATCAGATTCTTCGGGTTTTGCTTCTTCTTGGATGTTTTCGTTATTTTCTGTGCTGTCAGTTTGGTCGGAACTGCTCTTAATAGCTTCTTCAATAATCTTAGCAAATGCTTCTGGTGTGCTAATTTCAGAATTATCGACTTTAACACCAGCAACTATGAAAGTTGGAGTACTTGATACATCATTATCTTTCCCAAGTTGGATGTCGGCGTTAATGGTAGCCAAAGTTGTGCTATCTGCTACGTCTGTCCTGTATTGCTCCATATTTAAGCCTAACTCTTCAGCGTATTCTTCAAAAATTTGAGATGGGTTTGTAACGCCAACGGCAGAATTCCAGTTGTTTTGTCTTTGATAAAGCAAATCATGCATTTCCCAAAACTTACCTTGTTTAGCTGCTGCTTCTGCAGCTCTATGTGCAGCTTGAGCATTTCCATGTATGTTTATTAACGGGAAGTGTCTGTATTCGAATCTTATTTGGTCTTTAAATTGCTCTTTTACTTGTGTCACAATTGGTGCATATTGACCGCAAGCAGGGCATTCAAAATCTCCATACTCTGTAACTGTAATAATTCCCTGTTCTTGACCATAGTAGTTATTTGAGGGTTCACCTGATGCACTATTATCTTTTCCTAGTATCACTGCTCCACCAATGATTGCAACTACTGCTAAAACAATCAGAATAATCTGTTTCATATATAACTCCTTATTTGAATACATTGTATATTAGTCAGTCTGTATTTGGCTATAATCATTCTTGCGCTTATGTTCCCAATAAGACACAATAATAAGTATGTCAGCATTTTTATTTCTGTTTCTTTTAATTCTTTTAATTGTTGTTTCTGCTCTATGTGCAGGAATTATTAATGGCATGTATTCTTTAAATCATTATCAGCTTCGAAGAAAAGCTCAATTAGGAGATAAAGATGCAAAAGTTGTTTATCCAATCCATGCTCTCAAATACCAATTATTACTTACGCTTTTAATCATTAATATAGCTTCCAATGCCACAATTGCGATCTTAATTGATAGTAAGACCAGTGGACTTATTGCTATTTTGTTTACTACTATTTTTATTCTTATTTTTGGTGAAATCATACCTATGATATATCTACGTAAGTACGTGATTTATATAACCGCTAGAATTGCCCCGATTCTTAAAAAAATAGTAACAATTATGAGTCCTGTAACTAAGCCGGTAGCAAAAATACTAGAAGATTGGATAGGCAGTGAATCACAGATTTTTTATAGTAAAGATGAGCTGCTAAAGATATTTGATGATAGCCATCTTTCAAAGGAAAGCAGCATTCCGAACAGTGACATAAAAATGCTAAAAAACGTTTTACGGTTTAGCGAAAAGAAAATAAGAGACGTAATGACACCAAGAAGAATGGTTAATCTTGTAGCCCAAGATGACGAGGTAGGTCCAATTCTAATGGATGAGCTTCATAAGTCTGGTCATTCTAGATTTCCGGTAGTTGCTGATAACAAACATTCTAATTTTGTTGGTACGCTTTTCATTAGGGATTTGGTAGGTGAAACAGGCACAAAAAAAGTAAAAGGTTTAATGTCAAAAGACGTTAAGTATATCCACGAAGAAGAATCGCTAGAGCATGCTCTAAAGACGTTTCTAAAGACACGACATCATTTGTTTGTGGTTGTAAATAACTTCGAAGAATTTGTAGGGGTAATTAGTATAGAAGATGCACTAGAAGAAGTAATAGGTAAAGAAATAGTTGATGAATTTGATAAGCATGATGATCTACGCGCAGTAGCAAAAAGTATAGCTGAAAAAGAAGCCAAAAGTCGTAAAAATTAAAAGTTCACTAATATAAAGTCCAAAACTAAAGAAGATGGTATAATTACCCCTGAGTATAAACAGTTGGTCTTGACTAATTGTTAATAAACAACAAAGGAGAATTGTGAGTAGAGTTCTAGCATCAAAAACCACCGAAAAAGTCGGCAAGAAAACCGTAGTTAAAGGATGGGTTAATTCGCGTCGTGACCATGGCGGATTATTGTTTATTGATTTGCGTGATCATAGCGGGATTGTGCAGCTAACCGTAAGGGCCGATTCAGAGGTTTTCGAGTTAGCAGAGAGCTTGAGAGATGAATTTGTGATTGAAGCCGAGGGCATTATTGAGAAACGAGATGAAGAGCTAAAGAATCCAAACATTCCCACAGGAGAAGTAGAGTTAGTTGTATCAAAATTGAGAATATTAAACAAAAGCGCTCCTTTACCATTTCAGATAGATACTACTCAGAATATTTCAGAAGAACACAGACTAAAATATCGTTATCTTGATTTACGCCGAGAAAAAATGCAGACGATGCTTAGAAATCGAGCGGAATATTATGAGTATATTAGAAATTATATGCAGAATGAGGAGTTCATCGAGGTAGCTACACCAATACTTGCAAACTCAAGTCCTGAAGGAGCAAGGGACTTTTTGGTTCCATCAAGAGTTCATCCTGGCAAATTCTACGCTTTACCCCAAGCCCCTCAACAATTTAAACAGCTGTTGATGGTGGGCGGGGTTTCTCGCTACTATCAAATAGCAACGTGCTTCAGAGACGAGGACCCAAGGGCTGACAGACTATACGGTGATTTTTATCAGCTAGATCTTGAGATGTCATTTGTTGAAGATGGTGAAGAGGTACGAACATGCGTTGAACCATTAATAAAAAACTTGGTTACAGATTTTGCCAATAAAAAGCTCAAATTTGAAGAAGTGCCAAGACTAACATACAAAGAAGCTATGAATCGATTTGGTAGTGATAAGCCTGACATGAGGTTCGATATTGAACTACGGGATTTAACAGAAGAACTTAAAAACTGTGGATTTGGAGTGTTTTCAAAGGCAATAGAAGCAGGTGGTTCTGTCAAAGCTATTTGTGTATCAGAAAATTTCAGCCGTTCTCAGATAGATAAGCTAACAGAAATGGCAAAATCTGAAGGTGCAGGAGGGTTACCGTACATGACGGTAGAGGGCGGTAAAGCTGTTTCGTCTATTGCTAAATTTTTTAGCCCTGAAGATTTAGAGACAATCGTAAAAAAGACTGACGCAAAAGACGGAGACACAATATTATTTGGGTCAGATAAGCTGGAAAAAGTTAACAAGGTTCTAGGCAGTCTACGCAGTTATTTGGGGGATGAGCTTGGCCTAAAAGATTCTAATGAAGTTGCTTTGGCTTGGGTTATAGATTTTCCATTTTATGAACTTGATGAAAAAACAAATAAGGTAGATTTTGGGCACAATCCGTTTTCAATGCCAAAAGGTGGGGTAAAAATTTTGGAATCCGAAAATAAGCTAGAAATTGTTGCCGATCAGTATGACATGGTTATGAATGGTTATGAAATATGTTCCGGTGCTGTTAGAAACCACAACCCAGATGTCATGTACAAAGTTTTTGATGTGTTAGGGTACGATAAAAAATATGTGGAAGATAAATTTGGTGCATTATTGAATGCCTTTAAATATGGAGCTCCACCTCATGCTGGAGCTGCCTTTGGCCTAGATAGAATATTTATGGTTTTGATGGGAGAGGAAAACATAAGAGAAATTGTTGCGTTTCCAAAAAATGGTTCCGGCGTAGACGTAATGATGAATTCTCCAAGTAAAGTTGACGAATCTCAACTTGACGAACTGTCTATCGAAGTAAAAGAATTAGAAAATTAATTTTAATGAACTTTGGAGTAATCACAGACACTCAATATGCAGATATTCCAGATTTTAAACTAGATAAGCATGATAGAAGATACAGACTTTCAATTAAAAAACTTCAAGAAGCAATTATTGAGTTCAACAAGCATGAACTAGATTTTGTTATAAACCTAGGTGATTTAATTGATCAAAAATTTGAAAGTTTCGATGATATTTTACCAGTTTTTAAAAATCTAAAAGCGCCCGTCTGGCATGTACTTGGTAATCATGATTTTGATTCGGGTGATCGTGAACTACATACTAGATTACCCCTTAAGTTAGTGACAGATAAGTTAGGACTTAATTCAAACTATTACAGTAAAAGCTCAGGAGACTGGACATTTATAATGCTCGATTCAAACGAAGTAGGGGTTATTGAGGGTCCCAACGACTCTAAAGAATTTTTATACGGAGAAAGGGTGCTTAATAAACTAAAAGAAGAAAATATCTATAATTCTAAACCCTGGAACGGAAGTTTAGGAGAGAAGCAAATTAGTTGGCTAAAGGAAGTATTGAGTAGTGCTGAAAAGGCTGGGCAGCAAGTAATTGTTTTTGCGCACCATAGTTTGTATCCTAAGCATCGAGAAAATATGCTTTTTCCAAAAAAAATAATAAACGAGCTGGAAAATCATAAAAATGTAGCCGTATTTATGAATGGGCACAATCATAATGGCGACTATGGGATAAAAAACGGTATTCACTTTGTAACATTTCGAGGTATGGTGGATACTGCCAAAAATTCTTTTGCAATTGTAGAATTAAGCAAGAAAATAAAAATTTCAGGTTTTGGACGTGAAACCAGTAGAGTCTTGGAAATATAGACATTGCAGAAATTAGACTAAATCTAAAGAAAATTATTTTCTCAAACCATAATCGAAATAGTGTAAAATATTAATATGCCCGAAGAAGATAAAAATATCAATAGCGCAGATAATATTGATATAAAAAGTGAAGAGTCTGAAAAAGATAACGATAAGTTTGTTGATAGTCTAGAGAAAGGTAACAATAATAGTAATATACCTAACGCTAAATCAACAGAAGATTCAAATACTGGAAAAGTTGAAATAACAGCTGGGGTTGATGAACAGATATCTGAACTAAGCAATACTGAAACTGATAAAGCTGTTGATAAAATTGTCAGCGAAGAAAGTGATGAGTTGATGGAGGCTCAGGACAAAGAACGTGAAAGGCAATTCGCTCCTCCTGAAACTAAAAAGGGCATGTTTACAAAAATTAAAAGTGTTATTCATGCTTGGTGGGATAATAAAGTACTTAGGTATTCTACTTTTGTAGCTTTAGCAATATTTCTAACTGCATTAATTTTTATACCAACTACAAGGTATTTGGCTTTAAATACATTTGGGGTCAGAGTAAGCTCTTCTATAACAGTTGTTGATAGTCAGACAGGATTACCTCTAAAGAATATACCCGTAAAATTGCAGAATCAGGAATTGCGGTCTGATGATGAAGGAAATGTTAATTTTTCTAATCTGAAACTTGGCAATTCCGATCTAGCAATAGATAAACTTGGGTATGCAGAATATACAAAAGACATTACGTTAGGCTGGGGCAGTAATCCTTTGGGTCCACAGCCTTTAGTAGCCACTGGGACACAATTTGTATTCAATCTGACCGATTGGCTTGGCGGCGAGCCTGTAACCAATGCAGAAGCAACAAGCGGTGAAGACACAGCTAAATCAGACGATAACGGAAAAATTACGTTAACTGTTGGAGAGTTTAATCAAGACAGCATTGCGACAATTGTTGCCGAAGGCTATAGAGATGAGCTTATTAAGCTATCGGAACTAGCCCAACAAGAATTAGAAGTTAAAATGGTTCCTGCCAAAAAACACCCTTTTGTGAGTAATAGATCTGGTAAATACGATTTATACAAAATAGATGTTGACGGTAAAAATGAAGAAGTACTTCTAGCAGCAACAGGCGAAGAGCGGGAGGTACCTTACGTTTTACCGAGTCAAGAAAGTAACTTTGCAGCATTTGTGTCTTCAAGAGACGCGGAACAAAATAAGGATGGATTCATACTGGATGGTTTATTCATTATAGATTTGATTAATGGTAAAACAGATAAAGTTACTAGATCTGAACAATTAGAGGTAGTGGGCTGGATTGGTAATAAGCTGCTGTATGTGGCAGTTGTAGAAGGTGTAAGTGCAGAAAACCCAGAACGCAGCAAAATATTTTCATATGATATAGACACCAAAGAAAGAATTGAGCTTGCTTCTTCTAACTATTTTAACGACGTAAAATTAGTGCAAGACAGAGTTTATTATGCTATTTCAGGGTTTGGAGTTCCTGCTAGCAAAGCTAAAACGTTCTCTATTGATGCCAGCGGTAATGAAGAAAAAAACGAAGTAGATACTCAAACCTGGTCAATTATCAGGGCGGATTTCGAAACAATTGTATTTAACGCAATAAATCAGCAATGGTTTGAACAAAAGATTGACCAGACAGCTATAAAATTAGAGCAGGAGCCCGCTAAAAAGACAAATAGAAACTATGTTACTTCCCCTGATAAAAAGCTAGCTGCCTGGACCGATATAAGAGACGGAAAAGGTGTCTTGCTTAGCTACAATATTGAAGACAAAACAGATGATGTTTTGTTGACGCATTCGGGTTTAGACAATCCGATTTATTGGGTTAATGACAGCTATATTATTTATAGAATATCTAACAGTCAAGAGTCTGCTGATTACATATACAATTCAATAAGTGGAGATACTAATAAAATTTCCGATGTTGTTGGTAACAGATCTAGATATTTCTATTAATAAAAATCAATAAGCTTATGCTACAATTACCACATAATATGTGGGGTATAAAAATTTGAAAAAAACTGTACTGTTGGCTATTTTGTTTTTTCTTTCTGTGAGTGTTACTGTTCCTGGCATTATTTATGCACAGGAAAATAATTCAGATGCTCAAGAAACTGTAGAAGATAATTTCAGCCAAGAAAAAATAAGAGCAAGAGTAGATACTTATAAAGAGTCCGCAAAAAACGATATTTCACAATCGGAGTCGAAACGAATTGCATCTGTATGTAAAGATGCGCAAGTAAAACTCCAAACTGTTAAAGCAAGAGTCGATTCAGCAGCATCACAAAAAAAGGAAAAATTAAACGGTTTAAGCACCAAGTTAGACGTACTATTACAAAAAATAAAAAAAACGTCTGTTGATACGTCGGAGATTGAGGCAATCATTGCACAAATAAGAAGTGAAAAAGAGCTACTAATAACAACACTATTAGATCATGAAACTACAGTAAATGACCTAGTTCTCATAGATTGCGAATCTGACCCCGAAGCATTTAAAGCGGCACTAGTTACTGCCAGAGAGCAAAGAAAAAATCTGCTAAGCCAATTAGATACATTCAAAAGTTTACTAAAGGAACAGCTTAAAACTAACCTGCAAAGTCTGAAAAGTAACTTAGCTAATCAAAATAATAATCCAAACAGTGAGGAATAGATAAGGATTTAACAATGGAAGAATCAGAAGATAACCAAAATATAAAAGTGGAAGACTCATCTATTAACACGGATATTAATAATGAAAGCCCAGAAGAAATTATAACTGTTAAAACACCGCCTAAAACAGAAGAAGTTAACCAAACTGAAATACAAGAAGGTGGAGATGTACCTGTCAGTAAAACCATTGATGTTTCAGATGCGTCTTTAGAAGACATAAACAAGGATGAAATTGCGGAAACTAATCCTGCAGATAAACTAGACGAAGAAACAGTAAAAGAACAAGCTGTAAATCAAAACAGTAATGATAATAGTGATGAAAAATTAAGTGAAGTAGGTGATAAACAGCCATCAGAAGATATACAGGTTAAAAGTTCAGAAAGCTTGGATCTGCCGCCTGCACCTACACCAATTTCAAACAGTCAACAACAGACAGCACAAGAAGATAAAGAAAAAAATTCAGACACTGATGGGTCTGAAAATAATCAAACAGAGGATATGCAAGCCAAGAGACAAGCTTTAAATGCTGCATTAGAAAATGAAATCAACAAAACTGAACATCCTGAAGAAGATAAAGATAAACCACTTGCTGACACAAAACCAGCTGAAGTAGGAGTTTCTGCTTCACAGATGAAGAAAAAATCTAAGTCTCACCATAATAATAAGAAACTAGCAGCGGTAGTTGTGGTAGTCGTCGCATTTTTACTAGCAGGTGTGGCTGTTTACGTTTATTTGAGTACCAATAGCAATACACAACAAGCTAATGTAGTAACTCCAAATAATAATGTATCTCAAGAGAGCAGCCCCGCAGACATCAGTGATATAGATGAAATTGAATCCGAAATACACAGTACCATTAATTCTTTGAATAGCGAAGAAGAATTCAGTGATGATAGTTTTTCTGATGCATCACTAGGCTTATAAAATTTAGGCTGAGTTTATAAATCTTTGATTCAGAATTATTTTTTTTGGTGTACAACTAATTGTGGGAACGGTATCTCAATACCTTGCTTATCAAAAGCAATCTTCAATCTCTTTCTTAGTTCCCCTGTTACTCGCCATTGTTGCATTGGCTGAGTTTTACCGACTATTTTAATCATAATTGCAGAGTCAGCAAAATCATCCACTCGCATGAACGTAGGAGCCTCAATTATGTCATCCTTCCATTCTTCATCATTCTGCATATCTTCGCCGATTTTATTTACTAGCTTTTCAAGTTTTTCAATATCAGTACTATATCCTACGCCCATATCTAAGTTAACATTGGCAAACTCCATAGTCATATTGGTTGCTATTTTTATTTCACCGTTAGAAATATGATGAACCATGCCATCTAGATCTCGAAGAACAGTTTCTCTCAGTGTTATTTCCTCTACCACACCTGAAACTTCCTTGTTAATTTCAACAACATCACCCACACGGTAATGGTTCTCTACGAGTATGAAAAAACCTGACAGGAAATCTTCTACCATCGATTGAGCTCCAAAACCCAAGGCTACACCTGCAATACCAGCTCCGGCTAGAAGAGGCGCTATGTCTATTCCAAGCTCAGATAAGATCAAAAGAAAGGCAATAACCCAAATAATTCCTCTAACTGCTGCGTTTAAAGTGCTAATCAGGGTGTCTTTTCTTTGAACTTCTTCTCTTTTATTTTTGTATTTTTCTGATCTTAGAGATTTATCTATTACTTTTCTAACTGCCGTCATAGCAAAATTATGAGCTATCATTGCTAATGCTATTATTAGTCCAATACTGAACACATGACTTTTTAAGAAATTAATTATTGTGTCTATCATTAACATTAGTATAACAAAAACTTTATAAGCTATGATATATGAAAGAGGAGTAAAAAAATGACATTTGATGAATACCAAAAACAAGCCATAACTACAGAGTTAATGGAAAGAGGTAAAGACGTAAGCGCAAACGACCCAGCAATGGTTGCCAAAGTTCTAGGATTAGTGGGTGAAGCAGGAGAGGTAGCAGAAAAATTTAAAAAAATTGTTAGAGACAAAAAGGGAGTTATAAGCGATGAAGAAAAAACTGAAATAGCTAAGGAGCTAGGTGATGTGTTGTGGTATTTGAGCGCAATAAGTGACTATTTAGAAGTAAACCTTGAAGAAGTTGCAAAAACAAATCTCAATAAGCTATTTGATAGACGTGAGCGCGGCAAAGCTAGAGGTAGCGGAGACAATCGATGAGCTATGATACTCAAAGACCGCACATTGCGTCCTACGTTATATTTAAAAATGAAGAAGGAAAAGTTGCGTTTGTCCTAAGGAGCAATACAAGTTGGATGAACAACTTCTACAGCTTACCTTCAGGCAAAATAGAAACTGATGAATCCGCACTAAAAGCAGCAATAAGAGAGGCAAAAGAAGAGGTTGGAGTAAGCATTAAAGAAAAAGATTTAAGGCATTTACTGACAACACATAGGAAGAACGAAGGTGATCATGCTCCAGAATGGATAGATATCTATTTTGAAGCCAGCGCATGGCAAGGTGAGTTGTATAATGCAGAGCCTGAAATGCATTCTAAGCTTGAGTGGCTTGATCCTGATAATCTGCCAAATAATACAGTAGATAATGTAAAGGCGGATTTTAGGGCTATAAAAGAAGGGAGAACATACAATGAGTTTGGCTGGTAAAAAATGGAAAGAGGTCGACTACTTTCCTGACAAAAAATCACAAAAGGCTCTAATAAAGGATTTTAATTTTAATGATTTTAAGGAAGCGTTAAAGTTTGTAAATGACGTAGGGAATTTAGCAGAGCAAGCCAACCATCATCCCGATATAAATTTTGGTTGGGGATATGTTCGTATTTGGCTTACATCACACAGTGAACACTCAATTACAGAAAAAGACCACGAGTTAGCCGCTAAAATAGATCTTCTTTAAGATTTTTAGTATATTCACTTTTTGGGAAGTTTACTCTTAACCATTCGTCTAAACTGCCTCCACCACCAGCCGAAAAGCATAAAACCATATCTCCAGATGCTGTATGGTCTGTTATGGCTTGTTTCAGGTCTGAGTCTAGTTTGGCTGGTTGTTTAAGTGCTGGTTTCTTGATAAGTTCACATAGTTTTTCTGGGGTTAACATCTCTAGATTTTTATCTTCACGGGCTAGATAGCTAGGCACCACATATAATTTCTTTACTCCTGCAAATATGTTTTCTAGCGAATCTTTAATGAAATGCTGTCTTGTATTGTGCAATCCTTCATATACAACAACTACATTAAACCCTGCCACTTCGTGAGCCAGCTGTAGGGCGCCTAGTATTTTTTCTGGCGTATGTGCATAGTCACTATATAGATTTGGCACTATTTCTTCAAACCTGCGTGATATTCCTGGGAAATTATTAATAATGTCTACCATTTCATTATAATTTGCTAATCCTAATTTTTCTAAGGCTACCATGGCTGCATGGGCATCAGCTCGGTTAACTTTACCCATTAGTTTTATATGGTTTAGGTCTGTGTTCGAAGCCAATACGACATTATTTATGCCAGAAGTTTGACCAATTTTCTCAGCATCTTCGTACCAAATTATGGATTTTCTTGACTGGTTTAAAAATTTTACAAAGGCCGTATAGTACTCCTCGCGAGTCGGATAAATATCTGGATGATCATAATCTATGCCTGAAATTACAGAAAGTTCTGGGTTAAAGCTTAAAAAATTATGATCGTATTCATCGGCCTCGTAGACAAAATATGTAGAATTCGGGTTAAACTCTCCCATGTTGCCAAAGCCCAACATAGCTCCTACTGAATAACTGACATCAATACCTAAGTTTTTAAATAGCCATACAACCATAGCTGTTGTCGTAGTTTTGCCGTGAGTGCCAGCAACAGCTACCATTTTCTGATTTTTTATTTGAATAAGTTTGTTTAAAAACTCATCTCGTTTTGTTGAAATTATATTTTTCTTTTTGGCAAAAACTAGTTCTGGGTGTTTAGAATTTTCTTTAGATATTGCTGAAGAATAAACAAACCAATCAATGTTATTCATGGAGTGAATTTGCTCTATAGAATGTTTATCCTGTCCAATATGTATCGATGTTATGCCTTGTGACTTCAAATAGTCTATGTACTTACTATTTTGTTTATCAGAACCAGAAACTTCAAAACCTGCTTGTTTAGCAATTAAGGCAAGAGGTCCTAATCCAGCTCCGCCAATACCACAGAAAAATACATGCATATAATCATTATACTTCATGCTTATTATTAGAGTAACTATAAAAAATCTGAATTCTGCTATAATTAAACAAAACCAGAGTAAAAGAAAAATGATAAAAAAACATATTCACAAAACCGTTATAAAGCATCATACATGGCGCAATGATAAACATGATGAGCTAACTGAAATATATTCGTCCATTGCTATAAGAAGCATAGGTTTCGGTATGATAGGCATATTTATTCCTATCTATCTGTATGATTTGGGTTTTGCAGTTCAAGAAATATTTCTTTTTTATGCCTATTTTTTCATATTTAGAATACCGCTAAGCTTTATTGGAGGAAGAATTGTGGGTCAGTTAGGTCCCAAGCATTCAATTGCTATCAGCACAATAATGAGCATAATTTTTCTTAGCCTATTGATATCTCTATCATTAGTGGGCTGGCCGTTGCTATTATTAGCTTTAGTGTTTACTTCTGCCAATGGACTGTTCTTTATTGCGTTACACACTGATTTTTCAAAAGTCAAGGATAAAAAGCATGGCGGTAAAGAACTCGGTTGGTTAACTATATTTCAAGACATTGGTAGTGCCGCTGGGCCAATAGTTGGTGGGGTTATAGCATCGGTGTTTTATCCAGAGTTTTCAATTGTCATTGCAATATTTGCACTACTTGCTTCTCTTATACCTCTATTTATAACTAATGAACCCGTCAAAGTACATCAACATTTAAAATACAAAGGATTTGGCTTAAAGAGACACGTAAAAAACTTTATTGCAATTAGTTCTTTGAATATACAAGTTGTTAGTAATAAACTTTTGTGGCCTTTATTTTTAGCGTTAGTAGTTTTTGCTGACCAGAAGTATGCAAAGTTGGGAATTATTGTTGGGGTATCAGTATTTATAGCAATATTTAGTGCTCATATGTTCGGCAAATTTATAGATAACAAAAAGGGATTATATTTATTAAGGTACGGAGTTGCGATGAATACATTGCTAAGTTTAGTCAGGGGGCTAATTTCGACAACAGGAGGTGCTATTGCGGTTAATATTCTTGAAAAACCTGTAATCCTGTCATATAGGATGCCTTTAGTAAAGGCTTTATATGATAGCACTGATAATTATGAGGGACATCGAATTGTTTACTTAGTTTGGTTTGAGGTTTACGTTGCCATTGCCAAAGCAATATTTTGCATTTTTTTATTTATACTATGTTTTTTTATTGACCCATTTGAAGTACTTAAATTAGGTTTTTTGATTGCAGGTATTACAGGAATTTTAATGTTAAAACAAAATTTCAGCACCTTAAGACCCTAGACATGCATAATTATTGTATTTTTTCTAATGTATAATTAGCTTATGTTAAAAAAGACTAGCGGCAATAAGAACCCATTAATAAAAATCTTTATTTTCGGAACCATTAGTTTATTATTTGGATTTTTGTTTGTATTTGGTTTGATAAATAACTCTAACGGTGCTGTTGAGCGATATAATAAGCTAATTGCTGTTGATAAAGCTGGAGGAGATGTAGAAAGCGCTTTAAATGAACTAAGGACCTATATTTACTCTCACATGAACACCGAATTAGGCGGTCCAAACGGGATATATCCACCAGTGCAACTAAAAGGCACTTACGAGAGACTAACGCAAGCTGAACAACAAAAGGCAAAGCAGGTTAATGATAATTTGTATTCAGAAGCTCAAAGATTTTGTGAGGCCAATGGGTCCCAAGGCTTTTCAGGCCGCAATAGAATTGATTGTATAAATAAGTATGTTGATGATAACGGCGTAACAGCCGAACCAATTGATGATTCTCTTTATAAATATGATTTTGTTTCACCGATATGGTCGCCAGATCTAGCTGGATTTAGCTTAATTATATTTATAGCATTCCTATTAATCACAATTTACTATACGTTTGTTTATTTTAGAATTAGATACATGGTTAATATTGGAAAGTAAAAACACCTACGATTTTGGTAGGTGTTTTATACTATTTAGCTATCCTCTAGTTAAGGTGTAGCTGGGGGTTCTTCTGTTGGTGTTTCTTCTGTTGGTGTCGGTGTTGTTGGTGTTTCTGGTGTAGTTGGAGCTGTAGGAACTTCCTCTGTTGGTTGTTCTTCTTGAGGTTGAGCTTGTTCAGTTGGCTGAGTTGTTTGTTGCTGCGGCAGTTCTTGTTCTCCGTTTTCTTTGTATTCTGTTATTGCTGTGACAACTTTACCATCATTTTTAAGGTTCTCCCAATACAGCACCTGATCTCTTCTTATGAACATGAAGTCTTGAGGGCCGTGCAATTCATTGCCAAGCTTAGCTAGGCTAATATTTGATTGTTGTTGTTGACTAGCATTTTCCGGTTGTATTGGACTGTCAACTCTAACGTAGTAGATATCTTTTAACACGAACAGATCATTATTATATACGGCTAATTTACCAAAATATACCTGTCCATCTTGACTGTTTAGGAAGACAGCTTGGTATTCATCAGTGTTTATTAGGTTTGCTTCTTTGTTCTGAGTAGCTTCACCACCAAAAATTAGTATTATAATTAATGCTATTGTTATTATTGCACCACCAAATAAAACAAATAGAAAACTTAGTTTTCCAAATTTTGAATGTTCATGTTCATTACTCTTTTTTGGCATACTTGGCTCCGGAGTTTTTACAGGTTCCTCCGATGAAACCGGCTGTTGTTTGTGTGGTTGCTGATTTAACGGGCGAGTGCCTCTGTTAGCAAAATCCATTTAGATCCCACCTTACCTTTCTTTATCTCATTTAACTTATGCTTAACAGTGTACTCCATGTTTAGGCATAAAGGCAACAAAATTTTACAACCTTTATCGAAAGAAGGGAGGTTTTTAAATTAAACTAATTTCTAAAAAGAGTTGACAAGTGTTAAGCCTTGGAGGTATGGTGTAACTACTAATTAATGTTAAGAGGGGAAAAGAGTAACAATGGCTTACAAGCACACAAACTCAAAAGGTGTAACTTATTACTTAAACTCAAAAGAAGTAACACTTCGAGGTGGAAAGCAACAAACAATTTACTATTTCAGCAAAGACGAAAGAGCTGAATCTATCGATGCAGTTCCAGCTGGAATGCAAGTCAATGAGAACCCAAGAAACGGTTTCTTGACAGTATCACGCAAGAAATAGCTTCTTATCAGTAATTCAAAAAAAGTCCTAAGCCATATAAGGCTAGGACTTTTTGGATTTAGTATTTCTATATGAGACACTTATAGCATAAGCTTTTAAGATACTATGATGTTAAAGACTATTAAAAAAAACAAATCACTCATTTTTATTCTTGTATTTGCATTGATTGGTTCAGTTGTGCTTCTAAGGCTAAATGCAGCTCCTGCTACAACTTTTAAACATCCAGGCATTTTATTAAGTCAAAACAGGCTAGACTTTATAAAAGATAAAGTCAACAGTAATCAAGAGCCATGGAAAAGCGCTTATGATCAGCTAGCCTCTACGAGTGCCTCAAACTATACATATACAGCCAGTCCTGTAACAGAGCTAAAATGTTCAACAAGCCTAGGCATAAATGAAGGCTTTGAGCAGGCAGGGTGTAGTGAGTTTAATGCGAATTCTGCTGCAGTTTATACACAAAGTCTTCGTTTTATTGTTACGGGCGATGATAGGTATGCTCAAAGCGCAATTGATATTATGAATCAATGGGCTGATACGCTGACATATATACCATATGATTTTCCTGGCGACCCTGATCTGTCTAATGGCTGGCCTGCTTATTGGCAGAACAAACTTCTCGTTGGTTGGTCAGCTGAGTCAATGTTAAGAGGAGCTGAAATACTAAGGTATAACTATTCTGGATGGGATCAGTCTGACATTGATAAGTTTGAAACAATGCTAAGAAACCTATATTTGCCTGTACTAATGTCAGATAGAACTGGCAATGGTAACGGAGGTGTAACTTGGGCTGAGGCAGTAACAAACATAGGCATATTTCTTGATGACAGTGCTATATACGAAGAAGGTATAAATATGTGGAGACATAGATCAAGTGCGATCGTTTACTTAGATAGGGATGGTTCACAGCCTGCATATCCGAAAGATCTTGAGACTGGTAAGAATACTTACGGTACACCCGATTACATAAGGCAGTTATGGAGAATGCAATCAGGTGAAAGTTTTATCGATGGTCAAGAACAAGAAACATGCCGTGACATGGGTCATACGATGATGGGCTTTGGGGCAATGGCTAATACTGCCGAAACTGCGAGAATTCAAGGATTAGATTTATATAACGATCCAGAATATAAAGATCGATTTATAAAAGGTTTAGAGCTGAACACAGACTATATTAATCAGATGCTTGACAGAATGAATAGTACCGGGCAATCAATGTCTCAAGTTGGAGACTCTAATTGGATCCCAAGTGGATGGCCTAACTGTAATGATTTTAAGGATGGTGGAAGCAGTGCCTATTTGGGCGCAGAAATTGCATATAATCACTATGCAAATAGAATGGGCGAATCACTTCCAAATACTAAAAAACTTATTGAAAGAGTTCGGCCTCAAAAATCTTATGGGAATCACATGTTATGGGAGACTCTAACTCATGCTGAATCAGGAAGCTTGAACGATACTTCAATAGTTCAAGAACGCTTCCCAGGAGACCCCAACCCAAGAGTGACAGGAAAATCATACTGGGGTGCAGCCATACATGGCAACGGTGACCCTGCTCGACAT
>JAUIKH010000006.1 GCA_030430915.1 bacterium
AATCGATGTTAAAGAGCCGCTGTATGATTCAACTATGGCATGGCTAAACAACGGAAATCCATTACTGGCTGATGAAGGCCTGCAGACATTTGATGGCAAGAGAGCTCTGTACTATGCGAGGTCTCGCCACGGGAGTTCAAGAGGCGATTTTGATCGAACAGAAAGGCAAAGAGAAGTAATAATAGCCTTACAGCAAAAAGTACTAAGCCTTGGAACATTCTCTAATCCATTTAAAATGGTAGAACTGTTAAATACTTTTGGAGATAATGTTAGGACTGATTTAAATGGAACAAGTGAGTTAAAAAGATTATACGAGATAGGTCAAAATATAGGAGCCGAGAGAGTTACATCTGTTGGTTTGGCAGACCCACCTAATATTTTGGTTACGACTGATTTTGTTGCCAACCAGTCAGTTGTGGTGCCGGTTGCTGGACTTTATCAATATGATGAAATACAAGATTATATAAGAAACACTTTGAGAGATCCTTACTTAAAACAAGAAGATGCGAGAATAGTAATACTAAACGGTACCACAACCGGTGGATTAGCAACTGCAAGAGAAAAAGAACTAAAGTCCTACGGATACAATGTAGTGTCAGTTGATAATGCTCCTACTTCAGATTATGAAACTACGATGATCATTGATCTAAACAGCGGAGAAAAGCGCTATACTAAAAGCTATCTAGAGAGACGTCTTGGAAAAAATGTGGTTACTGAATATATTGATGGGATTCCAACAATAGAAACAGCAGATTTTGTTATAATTTTAGGTAGAGATGAAGCTTTTAAGACGACGTCAAACTAAACCTACAGGTGGCTACGCTTCGTTTTTACATATTATTCTTACGGCTGTACTACCAATAATTTTATATGTATTAATTAGATTGGACTTTGTGGCATTTGCTTTTCTGGCTGTAATACTCAGTAAATGGCGCATGTTTGCAGTTAAATTACGACATTGGCCTGTAAATTTTAGGGCCAATGCAGTTGACTTATTATTGGGTCTATCTGTGGTAGTGTTTATGTCAGTTGCGGACAGTCAGTTGTTACAGGTGGCGTGGGTTGTCTGCTACACTGGATGGCTTTTGTTCATTAAGCCTCAATCTAGCGTTTTATGGGTAGGACTACAGGCTATGATTGCCCAAGCACTTTCTTTAACAGCAATTTTTATAGTTTGGAACGAAGCTAGTGAAGCAGTGTTGGTGTTTACGGTTTGGGGCGTCACGTATCTTTGTGCTAGGCATTTTCTTGCAGCTTTTGATGAAGCAATGGCTAGAGCAACAGCATATGTTTGGGCTTTTTTCTGCGCCTCATTAACCTGGCTGTCGGCCCATTGGCTGTTATATTACAATTCAATTTCTCAGGTTGCTCTCATAATTACAGTGATAGGCTATAGTATAGCGGCGCTGTATTATCTAGATCATAAAGATAAGCTGAAAAAAGGCGTTAGAAGACAGTTTATATTTTTAATGATTACAATCCTACTGTTTATACTAGTCTTCTCTGATTGGAGTGGGGACATAATATAAGTTAAAAAAGGAGTTTAAATGGCAGTCGACAAAAAAACAACTAACAAAAAACCTAATCAAACAGCAAAAATTTTATTAGTTGTTATGAGTGCTGTTGTAGCTGGATTTTTTGGAGGATGGTTTGGGTCAGAAGCCAGAACCGACCTTGGTGAAAGTCAAACCAGTATTCAAAGAGAGGTAATAACCAACGAAGGGAACCTTATAAACACAATAGCTAAGGACGTTGGACCTAGTGTAGTTTCTGTAAACGTACAAAGTGTTGGTATTTCTAGGGATTTCTTTGGCTTTGGTCGTGAAACTGAGCGTTCGTCAGCTGGTACAGGAGTTATATTAAGTAAAGATGGATTCATCGTCACCAATAGGCACGTAGTACCTAGGGACACATCAGACGTTAGTATTACTTTATCTGACGGAACAGAAGTAGAGGATGTCGAAGTAGTCGGCAGAACAAATGATAGTGATCCACTAGATATAGCATTCCTAAAAATTAAAGATACTAAAGATTTAGATCTTGTCCCTGCAAACCTAGGAGACTCTTCTAAAGTAGAAGTAGGAGACAGGGTAGTAGCGATAGGAAATGCATTAGGGCAATTCCAAAATACTGTAACTAGTGGTATTATTTCTGGCTTCGGTAGAGACATACAAGCCTCAAACGGAACAGATTTAGAATCCCTACAAAACCTATTTCAGACCGACGCTGCAATAAATGGAGGTAACTCCGGCGGACCTTTAGTAAATGCATCCAGCGAGGTAATAGCGATAAATGTAGCTACAGCAGGAGCCGACAATATTAGCTTTGCCATTCCCATTAACGATGTTAAAGGGCTGATAGACACCGTACTAAAAGAAGGTGAGCTGGTCAGGCCATATCTGGGCATAAGGTATGTACCGATTACTGACGACATAGCATTCGAGCTGGATTTACCAGTAAAACGAGGAGTGTATATACCAAGATCAACAGAATCTCAGCCTTCGATAATAGATGGCAGTCCTGCTCAGAAAGCTGGCTTAGAAGAAAGAGACATAATCACAGAAGTTGACGGTGTAAAACTTGATGAAGACAATAGCTTAGTTAGTATTTTGGGTAAAAAGAGTGTAGGTGAGGAGATAGAACTGAAAGTTATTAGAGGCGAAGAAGAATTGACACTGAAAGCTACGCTAGAAGCTGCACCAGAGCAATAATCACTTAAGTTCGCTTAAATACTTGAATTAACCCCTGTTGCAAAACAGGTTCATAACCGCTATCTTTGGCAATTTCTTCTAATTGTTTGTGCTGAAAGTCTAAGGACTCAGTCAAAACATAAGGTATTGTTTCATTAGTCATTTTAAATAAATTTCGATAATAATCTAGCCCATCAGGTCCTGCAAATATAGCGTTCTTTGGTTCGTGTTTAGCTGATTCGTTAATTTTATATTTATTAGGGACGTAGGGAAGGTTCGCTAGTATAAATGAATTATCTAGAATATTTGTTTTCTTTAGTTCTTTACTAATATCAAGCTTACAAAAATCTACGGGTGCTCCGAGATTTTTTGCATTTTTTTCAGCAATTTCTAAAGCTTTTTGGTCAACATCAAAACCTGTATAGCTTTTAAATTTATAGGTTTCATCAAGCTCCAAGTAAGCAGAAATTATTATGCAGCCCGAGCCTGTTCCAATATCTACCAAGTTAGTATTTTTAATCTCGGATAAGTCCATGAATTTTGAGACTTTAACTACCAAATCGACCATATCTTCAGTTTCAGGTCGAGGTGTTAGAATACCGGAGTTAACTATGAATTTATGCCCGTAAAATTCTTTAAAACCTCGAATGTAAGCTAGCGGCTCATGTTTAGTTCTTCTATCAATTTGAAATTCTAACTTTCTTAAGAACGTAAGAACATCATAATCTAGGTCTATTTCATCTATATTTTTATCCATATTTGCGTGCAACCATGACCTGTCTACTTTTAATGAATCTGCTATCAGAATCTCTGCATCCAATCTAGCTGTGTCTACATTTTTATCTTCAAGCTTTTCAATATGAGATGCTAAAAGGCTTTTAATTGTCATATGAGCCACTCAAGCTTCGCTTTTAAACAGGTCAGCTTCTGCTTTTTTTAGCTCTTCCATGAGATCAGAGATGTTGCCGCTTAATGCTCCTGGCAAGTTAGACCTTGAGAATCCTATTCTGTGATCAGTTATGCGGTCTTGAGGGAAGTTATAGGTTCGAATTTTTTCAGATCTATCTCCTGATCCGATTAGTTTTTTACGTGCAGCACTGGCTTCAGCTTGTTCTTTCTCAATCTTGGCTTGTAAGATTCTTGAGCGCAAAACCCCCATGGCTTTATCTTTATTCTTAATTTGAGATTTCTCATCTTGCATAGTTACGACTATTCCTGTTGGTTTATGAGTTATTCTTACGGCTGAATCAGTAGTGTTTACAGATTGACCTCCATGCCCGCTAGCACGATATGTGTCGATTTGTAAGTCTTGCTGGTTGATTTCTACATCTGATTCTTCTGCCTCTGGTAGCACTGCAACTGTTACGGTTGATGTATGAACCCGACCTTGAGACTCTGTTGCCGGAACTCTTTGCACACGGTGTACGCCAGCCTCTAGGTGAAAATGTGCATATGCTCCAGCTCCTTTAATAGCAAAACTAATCTCTTTATATCCTCCAACTTCTGATGGGCTTTCATTTAGTAGCTCTGTTTTAAAACCGCTATCTTCAGCATGCTTGGCATACATTCGATATAGCTCTCCTGCAAACAATGAGGCTTCGTCACCACCAGCTCCAGCTCTAATTTCGACAATGCAATCTTTATCTGCATTGGGATCTTTTGGTATTAGCAATTCTTGCAGTTTTTCTTGTAACTTTTCGACTTTTGAATTATTTTCTTCAATTTCTATCTTAGCCATTTCAATCAGCTCAGCATCTTTACCGCTAAGAATATCTTTGGCTTGATCAGTAGAGGATTTTAGCTGACTAACCTTATCTATAGTTTCAATAATTTCTTCTAGCTCTGCTATTCTTTTAGCAGTTTTTGGATACTCTTTAGATGAATAATAGCTAGGATCGTCTAATTTAGATTTTAATTGGTTTAGCTCTTCGATGTATTGATCTTTTTTCATAAGTTACCTATCTTTAGTTTACAAATAAAAAAGCTCCAATCAAAGTTGATGTGGAGCTTTAGTCTTAAGTTAGCTAACCGATTTTTTGAGGTTGTTCTTTTTCTTCAGTTTTTTCACCTTTTGCAGGTTTTGCTGACTTCTTAGCTTTTTGTTCCTTCGCCTTTTTAGCTGCATCACGTCTAGCTTGGAATTTATCAACACGTCCTTCAATGTCTACTAGCTTCTCTTGGCCTGTGTAGAAGGGGTGAGAAGAACTTGAAATATGTACTTTAACTAGTGGGTATTCGTTGCCATCTTCCCATTTAACAGTCTCTTCACTGGCTACAGTCGAGCGAGTTAGTATCTTGGTTCCGTCGTTTAAGTCTTCAAAAACAACTAATCTATAATTTTTTGGATGAATATCTTTCTTCATGATCAAGAAGTGATTATACGCTAAAACACAGTCATATTCAACTAAAAAATCCAATGTATTAATATTGACAAATAAGCAAAAGCATGATAGTATGGAAAAGTTAAATCAAAAACAAAAGAATAAAAAAGAATATGAAAGAACAGTTAAGCACACCACAAAACCAACCTGAACACCAAGACGATGGCAAAAGAGATATAGGTATTTTAACTACAGCAGGCGTAGTAGGGGCTTTGCTTGTTACGTCAGGCGGAGTTGATGTTGAACATGAAAGAAATGTGCTTCCTGGCCCTGAGGAATCAGCAGTATTAGTAATTGATGGTCCTGCAGATGATCAAAAAGGTGGAGAAGTTTCTTCAGCAATCATTGAAAAACACGCTGTTAACGAAGCGTGGGCAAGATTATTTTCTGAAGATCCACATGCTGGTGAGTTAACACGTCCTGAGCAGGTTGACATGATCGGTGAAAGAGTTAAAGAACTTATTGATCAAGGTTTTAGCATTACTGAAGTAAGCATGCAGGGTTTTGCTTCTGACGAAGATGATTCTGCAGAAAATGCCGGTATCGGTCAGGGTAATAGAAAAAATGTAGACCTAGCCAATACACGAACAGTCAAGCTATATCCAGAGCTAAAGCAAGAAATGGAAGAAAGTGGTTATAGTGCCGATATTGGAATAGAAGGTGGTATTGAAGACATCCTTACTGACAGCGAAAGAGGCGAACTATCATTTATAGCTAAAGCTACACAACACGAAGATGTAACAAGCCTAATAAAGCAATACAATAGAGATCCAAGCTCACTAAGCAAGACGGCTAGACAAGGTTTGGATAAGATTCTAGGCTCTGAGCGTAAAGTTGAAGTTACAATATCTGCCGAAACTGAGCAAGCACCAATTCCCGAAAATTTGCCAGAAGGAAGCAAGATAGAGGTTGTAGCTCAAGGTGAAGGAGAAGAAGTAACTACCAAATACATAATCAAAACACCTGTAATGATGACAATGAAAGCGGTGTTTCCAGCAGTTGAGCCTTTGATTGAAGAACCAGTTGAAATAACAGGAGGCAATCGACGTCCTACAAGAGACATCCATGACCCTAAACTAGAACACCCCGCCCAAAGGGATCACCGTAGTAAACCAATTCATGGTCAAAACAGCTCTATTTGGTCCGGTGAAATGAACTCAGGCAACCACTAGCACTTAAAATCTGTTAATAACATTGTTAAAAAACACTTCAAATGCTATAATTTGTCCATAAATAATTAAACAACTGTGTGGAGTTATTCCTCCCAGCGAACTGAATTAGAAGTTCTAAAGGGTTACACATAGTGAAGAGAAAGGATAAACATATGGCCTCAAAGATAGAGGTAGATGCTAAGAAATTATTAGAAGCAGGAGCCCACTTCGGTCACAAGACTAGTCGATGGCACCCAGCAATGAGACCGTTCATACATGGTAAGCGTGGTGATACGCATATTATTGATCTGACAACTACTGCTGACAGTTTAGAAAAAGCTTTAGAAATTATTACTAAGAAGGTTGCAAATGGCGGCCAAGTACTACTAGTTTCAACCAAGAGACAAGCCAAAGAACCAATAGAAAACTTGGCTAAAGAAACGGGTATGCCATACGTAGTTAACAGATGGCTTGGCGGTATGCTAACTAACAAGAAGACAATTGGTGAGCGTGTTAAATACCTTAAAAAGCAAGAAGATAGAATGAGCTCAGGTGAGCTTGAGAAAAAGTACAGCAAACTAGAAGTTCAAAATTACCAAGAAGAGATTGACGAAATGAATGTTTTATATTCAGGCATTAAAGACATGGCTGGATATCCGAAAGTTGTATTTGTTGTAGACATTCTTCATGACAAAAACGCGGTCTCAGAGGCAAATAAGCTAAATATTCCAGTAGTCGGGCTAGTCGATACCAATGGTGACCCAAGAACAATTAGTTATCCTGTGCCTTGTAATGACGACGCACTAAAAACTATTCAGCTAGTGTGCGACTATGTAAAACAAGCAATTGAAGCTGGAAAAGCTTTACAAAAACAACCAAAAACAGATAAAGACGTAAAGTCTGAAGGGAAGAAATAATGGACATCGATAGCATTAAGAGATTAAAAAATTTAACAGGTGTAGGATTGACAGACGCTAAAGCAGCGCTAACAGAAGCTAATGGTGACTTTGATAAAGCACTGGAAGCAATGCGTAAAAAGGGTATGACCAAAGCCGAAAAACGAGGTGAGAGAGAAGCAAGGGAAGGCGTGATTGGCAGTTATGTCCACGACAATAGAATCGGTGTAATTGTAGAAGTAAATTGTGAGACTGATTTTGTTGCTAAGAATGAGAAGTTTACGGATTTAGTTAAAGACGTTAGCATGCATATTGCAGCAAGCTCACCAGAATATGTGTCAGACCAGGACATTCCTGAAGATGTTAAAAAAGCTAAGCATGATGAATTTAGCGAAAAAGCTAAGTCTGAAGGTAAGCCAGAAAAAATGATAGACAATATCGTTTCAGGAATGGTTAAAAAGTACTTTTCAGAATTATGCCTACTAGACCAACCTTTCATCAAGAATCCGGACCAAACGGTCGGTGATTTAGTAAAAGAAGCAAACGCTCAATTAGGTGAAAACATAGTTGTAAGAAGATTTAGCCGCCTGCAACTGGGTGAAGTTTAATCCAAGATAACTAATCATAAACTGATACAATATATTTACACTATATAAGGAGTATTATTTTGAATGATAAAGATGTAATTTCTGATCTAAAGTCCAGCATTAAGCAAGTGCAGGACAGGTTTTCTAGCGAAATAAGTAAACTCAGAACAGGTAGAGCTCACCCTAGTATGGTTGAAGACGTAACTGCTGAAGTTTATGGAACACAAATGCCATTAAAACAGCTAGCAACAATAACTACGCCAGAGCCTCAACTAATTCAAATTTCACCATTTGATCCAACAAATATAGCAACTATTTCAACAGTAATCAGAAATAATCAAACCTTAGGCCTAAATCCAGTAGATGACGGTCGACTGATAAGAATTCAAATTCCAGCTCTTACAGAAGAGCGCCGAAAGCTAATAGTGAAACAATTGGGTGAAAAACAAGAAGAAGCAAATATTGGCCTAAGAAAAGCCAGACATGAAGCTATGGGAGTTGTTGATAAAGCTAAGAAAGCTAAAGATATCAGTGAAGACATTGCATCAAGAACTCAAAAGCAAATTGATGAACAAATTAATAGCTCAAAATCAGAAATTGAAGCTACTTTTAAGGCTAAAGAAAAAGAAATAATGACGGTTTAGGTCGTAAATTGAACAGTAGTCCAATACCTAAACACGTAGGATTTATTCTTGATGGTAATAGACGATGGGCAAAAGAGCATGGAGTTTCGTCACTAGAAGGTCATAAAAAAGGCTATGAGAATCTGAAATCCATATCTGAAGCTGCGTTTAATCACGGAGCTGATTATGTATCTGCGTATATTTTTTCTACTGAAAACTGGAATAGGTCTAAAGAAGAAGTAGGCTACTTGATGAATCTAGTAGTTAATCTTGCTTCAAATGAACTTAACGGTATTATTGATAAAGATATCAAAATAGTCTTTCTAGGAACAAGGGATAAGCTATCCCAAAAAGTAATCAAAGCAATTGAATCTGCAGAAAATAAATCTAAAAGTAATAAATCAGGCACACTAGCACTTTGCTTCAATTATGGCGGTAAAGAAGAGATTATTAGTGCTGCTAAAAGATTAGCCAACAAAGGAACTGGTCTAGATGAAATTAACGAAGATGATTTCGAAGAAGCCTTATACCACTCCGAAATTCCACCTCTAGATTTTATTATACGAACTTCGGGCGAGAAAAGATTGAGTAATTTTATGTTGTGGAGAGCTGCCTATTCTGAACTATATTTTGTTGATAAGCACTGGCCAGCTTTCAGTCCTAGTGATTTAGAAATGGCTTTCGATGAATATGCAAATCGTAAAAGACGATTTGGTAAATAGACTTTGAAGTAAAGGGGTGTGATAGCTATAATATATAACAATGCTTATAGTTGTCGGTGTATTAATGTTGATTGGACTGGTCATACTGCATGAACTAGGTCATTTTTATGCTGCTAGAAAATCCGGCATAGATGTTGAAGAATTTGGAATTGGGTTTCCGCCAAAGGCAAAAAGTTTAGGCAAGAAAAACGGAACAGAATATACGCTCAATTGGCTGCCGTTGGGTGGTTTTGTAAAGTTGAAAGGTGAACACGACGCCGATACAGCTAAAGGTTCATTTGGTGCAGCATCTTTAGCAGACAAAGTTAAAGTGATGATTGCAGGTGTTGTAGTTAATTTGTTTGTAGCAATAGCACTAATTGCAGTTGTTGCAATGTTTGGACTGCCTAAAGTATTGGATAATCAATTCACGATTGAAAGTGATCAGAAAATTGCCCAACAAGACATAATTGCTAGTTATGTGGCCGAAGTATCTCCAGCAGAATCAGCTGGGCTTGTTGCTGGAGATACTATCCTATCCGTAACAGAAGTAGGTGAATGTGGTCAAAATTGTAAGTCATATGAAATAACACAAGCTGATAATTTGAGCATTGCTACCAAAGAATTGAGCGGAAAGATGGTTCAGGTTAGCTATAAAAATCAAGGTAGCTCGGAAGTAAAAACATCAGAAATTGTCCAACTTCAAACGGATTCAGAAATTGAGAAGAGCAGACAAGTAACTGAAGATTGTATTTCGTCAGGTAAAAATGTTGAAGAATGTCCAGAAATAAAAGGATTTCTAGGAGTGGTCCCATCTGATTACGTTGAATACAAATACACTTGGAGTGCACCAATTGTCGCAACGGTATTTTCAGCTCAGTTAGTTCAGGAGACTTTTGTGAATCTAGGCACACTACTGGGGGATTTATTTAAAGGAGATACTCAATCAGCAAGCCAACAGGTTACCGGTGTGGTTGGTATTGGCTATGTTCTTGGTCAGCTTAGCGCTCAAGGATTTATATCAGTCTTGTTTTTGATTGCTGTAATTTCTCTCTCGTTAGCTATTATGAACATCTTACCGATACCTGCGCTTGATGGAGGCAGGCTTTTCGTGACGCTATTATTTAAAGCTATCAATAAGCCTTTAACAAAAGACTTGGAAGAAAAGATACACGGAACAGGTTTTGCTGCTTTAATGATTTTGTTTTTATTAATAACAGTTGTCGATGTCCAAAGATTTATACTCTAGGCTAAAACGAAAGCACAAAATTATACATAAGTCTGATAAGACTACTTTAGAATATGACAAATCCAATAAAAAAACTGATCTAGCGAAATCTATAATCATTGTTTTTTCATCTTTATTTTTCTTTTTTGGTGCTCAAATAATACCTATAGTGCTCATGGTTACGGCGTTACGTGTAGCTGGATACACAAGCGAGGAAACCAAGGAGCTTTTTACTGAAAATCATGCCGTGCAATTCCTAGCAATTCTATTGGTGTCGTTCACGATTGTTTTTTCTGTCTACAAGTTTTTGCAGATAGTTAAGCAAAAACCCATAACTTTTCTGTTACTCAATAAGAAGCCAAACCTAACACAACTAGCAGAAGTTATCATTACGTACGGCGTATATTTATTTGGACTGATTATCACCATAGCACTAGTAGGTGAATTTACTTCAGTAGATGTCAATCAATCTCAAGAGCTAGGTATTTCTGATCCGCAGTCCGGAATATCATTAGTACTTGTATTTTTGTCACTGGTAGTTTTACCAGCCATTAGTGAGGAGGTTCTGTTTAGAGGTTACCTCTTCAACGGGTTAAAGAAGTACTCCAATGTTATTGTTGCATACACAGTGACCTGTTTATTATTTGGTATAGCTCATCTGGAATATGACAATTTGAACTGGATTGCGGTGATTGATACCTTAATTTTCTCGGTCTTTTTGATTTATATATCTCAACGTCACAAATCACTCTATAGTGCTATGTTTTTACATGCTATTAAAAATTCAGTTGCCTTTTTTGTTTTATTTGTACGCTAAACTGGCCATTGATGGACTAGTTAAGTACAATATTAGACGAGATAAAAGAAACTAAAGATGCAAGAAACGGTGTTTTATACATGAAAAGATCAGAACTATTTATCAAAACTAAGAAAAACGCTCCAAGTGATGAAGTTGCTAAAAATGCTCAACTTTTAATAAGAGCAGGCTATGTACATAAGGTTATGGCAGGTGTCTATGTCTATACACCCTTAGGTATAAGAGTCGTTGAAAAAATTAAGCAAATTGTACGAGAAGAGATGGACAGAATTGGTGGTCAAGAATTGATTATGACTGCTCTTCAGCCAAAAAGTGTATGGGAGGCTACCGGAAGATGGGATGATGAAGTTGTCGATGTGTGGTTTAAAACAAAGCTTAAGGATGAAACTGAAATTGGCCTAAGTTGGTCACACGAAGAAGCTATAATCGACATGATGAAACAGCATATTTCTAGCTACCGTGACTTACCAGCCAATGTCTATCAATTTCAGACTAAATTTAGAAATGAATTAAGATCAAAAAGCGGAATAATGCGTGGTAGAGAATTCGTTATGAAGGATATGTATTCTTGCAGTCTGGATGAGCAGCAGCATGAAGCATTCTATCAATCATGTATAGTCGCCTATAATAAGATATTTGAAAGACTTGGTTTGGGAGCAGACACTTATGTTACGTTTGCATCAGGTGGAGCATTCACAAAGTTTAGCCACGAGTTCCAGACCGTGTGTGATGCAGGAGAAGATAATATTTATATCAACAAGGACAAATCAATTGCTGTTAATGAAGAAGTGCTAACTGAAGAAAACCTGAAACAACTTGGCATAAACAGGGATGAATTGACTGAGGTAAAAACAGCAGAAGTGGGAAATATATTTAATTTCGGCACTCAAAAAAGTGAAGAAATGGATTTTAGCTACACAGATTCTGATGGCAACAAAAAATATGTACACCTAGGGTCCTATGGAATCGGTATTACTCGAGTCATGGGGGTTATAGCCGAAAAGTTTGCAGACGATAATGGTCTAGTTTGGTCGGATAATATTGCACCTTATACTATCTATCTTGCTTCGATAGGGGATGTTTCTAAAGAAGCTCAAAAGCTATATGAAGAATTGTCAGAGCAGGGGATAGAGGTGCTGTTTGATGATAGAGATGTTAGGCCAGGAGACAAATTTGCTGATTCTGACTTGATGGGTATCCCGTATAGGCTGGTGATCAGCGACAGAAGCTTAAAGGAAGAATCAGTAGAGGTTAAACATCGTAAATCTGGACAAGCAGAAAATATAAAAATAAACAAAATTGTAAGTTATTTAACTGACAAAATAAACTAGGCTAAAAGCCTTGTGGTATAGACGGTAGGTTTGCTATAGTTTTGTCACGGAACTACTACCACAAATCTAAACACCTAGTTTCACTCACTAAATTGAATACGTAAGGAATAACAATGAATAAACAGTTTAAACTAACTAATAAAGGTATATCTGAGCTAAAAACTGAGAGAGATGCTTTGGTTTCTCAAAGAAGTGAAGTTGCAGACCGGATTAAAACTGCAAGAGAGTTCGGTGATCTTTCAGAAAATGCTGAATATAGCGCTGCTAGGCAAGAGCAAGAGAGAAATGAAAACCGAATATCCGAGATAGAACACATTTTATTAAATGCTGAAACAATCAGCCAACCAAAGGATAAAAAAATTGTTGAGCTAGGTAACACAGTTGTACTTAGTAATGGCAAGGCAAAAAAGACGTTTACAATAGTTGGTTCAGTAGAAGCAGATCCTTTGAATGGAAAAGTGTCTAATGAGTCGCCGATTGGCAAAAATTTAATTGGAAAAAATGTCGGTGACGAAGTAGAAATAGTCACTCCAAGCGACACAATCAAATACAAAATAGCAGAATTGTCTTAAAACTCTTAGTGATTCAACCTAAAACACTGTTATCTGTCAGATCTTTATTGTAAACTGTTATCTATATGGCAACATTAAAAGACTTTAGGGATGAGAGACTTAGAAAACTAGAAGAGATAAAAAATCTAGGCATAAACCCATACCCAGCAGAAGCAAATCGTACTCACGAAATTAGTCAGATTATTAGTGATTTTGATCATTTCGAAGGAAAATCAGTTACTGTGGTTGGTCGAATTTTATCGATTAGAAAGTTTGGCAAATTAGCATTTATAGTTATTAAAGACATGAGTGGGCAAGTACAGCTATTTTGTAAAAAAAGCTCAGAACTCCCACAAACAGATAGGGCGTTAAGTGAACTTGCTATGCCAGACGAAATTTCACTACTAGATACGGGTGATTTTGTTGAATGCAACGGCGAAGTCATTAAAACTCAAACAGGCGAAATTTCGGTTACCTGTAAAAAATTAAGAATTTTAGCAAAAGCTTTAAGACCGATGCCTAGCATACAAGACGGATTCACTGACAAAGAGCAGCGCTTTAGACGGCGGTATGTTGATATGAATGTAAACACAGATGTCAGGGATAGGTTTATACGCCGAAGCAAGTTTTGGCAAGCCACACGTGATTTCATGAATCAAGAAGGATTTATAGAGATTAACATCCCAGTTTTGGAGCATACTACTGGTGGGGCAGATGCAAACCCATTTGTGACACATAT
The DNA here is from genome assembly GCA_030430915.1 of bacterium. GTDB lineage: Bacteria > Patescibacteriota > Saccharimonadia > Saccharimonadales > SZUA-47 > JAUIKH01. The sequence goes on from JAUIKH010000006.1 coordinate 13,696, forward strand.
GGATGCGTTGGATCAGGACTTTTACCTTAGAATTTCCCATGAGCTACCTCTAAAGCGCTTAATTGGAGCAGGATATGAAAAAGTTTACGATTTAGGGCCTAGATTTAGAAATGAGAATTACAGCGACGAGCACTTGCCTGAGCATATAGCTATGGAGTGGTACTGGGCATATGCCGACTGGCAAGACGGTATGAAGCTGACAGAAAGAATGTTTTGGTATATTACCAAGGCTGCATTTGGAAAAACTGAGTTTGAATGGGAAGGTCAAAAAATTGACCTGGGTTCAGAGTGGGAGAAGTGGGATTACTCAGAAGTGATAAAAAAGCATTATGAGATTGATATTTTTGACTGCACAATTGAACAAGTTCAGCAGAAGCTCAAAGAAAACAAGCTAGAAGTTGAAAAAACTGACAACATACCTAGAGGAATTGATAAATTATGGAAAAATATCAGGAAGAACGTGGCTGGTCCAGTTTGGCTGATTAATACACCGACCTTCATTTCGCCTTTAAGTAAAGCAGATGACAAAGATCCTAGATTGGTTCAGCGTTTTCAGGCTGTGATTGCTGGCAGTGAACAGAGCAATGGCTTTAGCGAGCTAAATGATCCTGTTGATCAGTTGAATAGGTTCGTAGAGCAGCAGGGTATGAGAGATTCCGGTGATGAGGAAGCTCATATGCTAGACATAGACTATGTTGAAATGCTTGAGTACGGTATGCCGCCAGCTTGTGGGCTAGGATTTAGTGAAAGAGTGTTTTGGACAATAGAAGGAGTAAGCGCAAGGGAAGGTGTACCTTTTCCTCAGTTACGCAGCGAGATTGATGAAGTCACAAAGTCAATTTATCCTGATCTAGAATTGTAAAAACTAGACAGAATCGTGACGGAGTCCGTCCAGCACCATTATCATCCAAGCAAATATAAAGCACAAACTACAGTAGAATACTATATTGCCCCATAATTGAATTCTATAGCCTTCATTAAAGAAGTCATTAAAGTATTTAACCGAAACCAACGCATAAGTAGCCGCTGTTAAAGCCGCTGTTCCTAGCAGTAAAGTTCGACGTCTTAATACACCTATAGTAATAATTGGCAATGCCAGTAACAAAGTAGAAGTTGCAGCCATTCCACGCTCCCAGTAGATTATGAATCCTGCAAATATAATTTGTGCTACAACCAATGCAGATATTGCATACATAATTTTATAATTCTTATCAGCATATTTTACGTAATACCAAATGATAAGATTAACAATTAGCAATAATGTGGCTGCAATCCATCTCTCTGATACTGACTGTTTGGTTATTAGATTGCCAGAATCATAAATTACCGTGACAATCATTACTAAAACCACAATAAAGAAATTAGTCCTAGCAGCTCTAGTAGAGTCTAGCCTTAGTTTTTTAGAAAGTTTAGAATTTTTAGTCATACTTAAGCATAAGTGTAAACAAATAATTATGAATTTTCAAAAAATAATATATTCTAATATTCTTAAGAACATTAGAATATAACATTTACTATTCTATTTTGGAAAAATTAACAAATGTACTTTTTATACATGTACAATATATCTATGGTTGAGATTAAGGGCGTCACAAAAACATATGGCAAAAAAGATAATTTGTTTAAAGCTTTGGATAATGTAAGTGCAACGATAAAAGATTCTACTACCGTAGCCATTACGGGTAAGAGTGGCTCTGGAAAAAGCACCTTAATGCATGTAATTAGCGGGCTTGATCATGCCACATCAGGTGAAGTTATCATAAATAATAAGCCTCTACATTCAATGAATAAAAAAGAAGTTGATAAATTCCGTAGTGACCAGATCGGCTTTATATTCCAAGCATTTTTTATAGAGGGCAACCAAACATGCTTAAACAATGTAATGTTACCTCTTGAAATTGCAGGAACTTCTCCAAAGCGAAGGGTTAAGCTAGCTAAAGAAGCTCTCAAGTCTGTTGATTTAGAAGATAAAATCAATCAGAAGGCTAAAAATTTATCAGGAGGTCAGAAACAAAGACTAGCCATTGCTAGAGCTATTGTTAATAAACCTAAACTGATTTTTGCAGATGAGCCCACAGGAAACCTAGACAGTGTAACTGGCAATTTGGTGACAAAATTACTTTTCGACTTAAACAAAAGCCTCAAAGCTACTCTGATTATCGTCACGCATGACAAGGACCTAGCCAGTAAGTGTTCTCAGCAAATTATTCTAAAAGATGGCAAGATAATTAGCAATAAACTTAAAAAACGGGCAAAGGTTAAAAAATGAAGTTACGTGATTTAGCTAAAAGATCAGCCAGAAATCTAAAAAATGCTAAGCTCCGAACAATTTTAACAGCCCTAGCAATTGCTGTAGGAGGTTTTACTCTATGCCTAACTTTAGCTGCCGGAAATGGAGTCAGAAAGTATACTGAAAATTTAGTATCCAGTAACTTTGATCCGGCAGAGCTTATTGTTGGACGCGACCCAGAGATTACAAATACCGGTACCCCGTCAGAAAAACCCAAAGAATACGATGAATCAATCACTAGTTTTCAGGGAGGTGATCCAGGATCAAGTCTGCAAATTATTCAAGTAACGAGAGATGATATAGAAGAAATTGAACAGATAGATGGTATTGAGTCTGTTCGTGAAACGTACAACTTAAATATTAGGTATATAACTCGGGAAGGTCATAAAAAATATACGGCAAGCGCAGAAGCCTACAACCCATCACAAAAACCAGAAATTATAAGCGGTAACGTGCCAGAAAACAGAGACATAGCAGCAGGGTCGATTTTGCTTCCAGATTCATATTTAGAGTCATTAGGATTTAATTCTCCTGAAGAGGCTTTAGGACAGAAGATCAAGGTGGTCGTAGAGCAATCTTTCTCTATAGAGAGTTTGCAACAACTCGCAAATAGCGCATCTACAAATGGGACTATAGATCTAAATAAATTAGAAGAGGATTCTTTTGAACCGGAAGAAAAAGTTTACGAATTAATCGTGAGCGCAGTGACTCGTAAGCCAGCAACTAGTATATCTTTTGGTCCGCAGGCGTTAATAATTAGCAATCATGATGCAAAGCAAATATATGATTTTACAACTCAAGGAACTGCAAACTATGACAAGTATTTATACGTTAGTGCAAGAGTAGAAAATGGTGAAAACAAACAAATAAGAGATGCGGTGAAATCAGATCTAGAATCAAAAGAGTACTATGTCCAAAGTAGTGAAGACATACAAAAAACTATTACCCAATTTGTAGACATTTTACAGGGGATTGTTGTTGCTCTCGGCAGTATTACAATTTTAGCTTCAGTATTCGGAATCGTAAACACGCAGTATATAAGCGTTCTAGAGCGTACAAGAGAAATCGGCTTGATAAAAGCGCTAGGAATGAGTAGTAAAAAGGTTCTTACACTGTTTGTTCTTGAAGCTATGTGGATTGGATTTATTGGTGGAGCTATTGGAATTATAGGTGGATATGTAGCAGGGTTGGTTCTCAATCCTTTTATAACTGAAAGTCTGGACTTAGGTGAAGGCAATAGTCTGATTATTTTTAGCTTTTTACAAATATTTGCTCTATTAGTTTCTTTGATGACAATTGCAGCAGTTGCCGGTTTATTGCCCGCCAGGAAGGCTGCTAAGCTAGATCCGGTTGAAGCACTAAGAACTGAGTAGCAAAATCTTATGTTTAAGTGTATACTTAAACATAAGAAACCTAACAAAGGAGTAAATTAAAATTAAAGCAATTTTTAACAACAAGGTTGTAGCCGAAGCCGACAAAGAAGAATTGATATTTATAGAAGGTAATTGGTACTTTCCGCCAAGCTCAGTAAAAGATGAATTTTATTCAGAAACTGACACGCAATATCACTGTCCATGGAAAGGAGACTGTAAGTACTATACCGTTTCGGTTGATGGACAGGAGTCGAAAGACGGAGCATTTACCTACCCAGAGCCGTTACCCACAGCCATTGAAAGAGTTAAAAAAGATTTCAGTGGTTACTATGCATTTTGGAATGGCGTTGAAGTTAAAGAATAGAATTCTTTCGAAGCAAAAAATGTAAGTGTATTTTTAACTACAAGTATCATATACTTTATAGAGGTTATGGTTATTTTCCACTGCCTTTAATAAAGAATATATGAATAGTCTCAATAAAGTAGAAAAAATTAGAAAAAGATCAAGAAAAGACCAGGCGGGGTTTTCTATGGTCGAGCTACTAATTTCTCTAGTTGTGGCTACTCTTTTAGTCGGTGTATTATCATCAATCGTACAGAACTCTATGAGTCTAAATGCGAAAGCGGCTTTGCGATCAGAAGCAGGGTCAATTGCGTTTAAGAAGGTTCAAGATTATATAAATCTTGACTTTACGAATATCCCAATAGGAGATGTAGCTACCAGCTATGAAGTTGAAGATTTTTCAACTGAAGCCGAAAATTTAAACCTAAGAAATGTATCAGCTAAAGTGTATGTAGAACCTGAAAGTGAGCTTGACTCTACAAGTACCTCAACGACCAACTATTCTCAAAGCATTGCCGCTGACACAGCATTTGTTAGTGGTTCAGAAATAAGCTCTATAGATGTTGATGATGCTACAGGAGACTGGTGGCGCAGAAGTAGAATGAGTGACGATAACTATTCAAATTACACCTATAGTAGGTATGCTTCAAGCCCTGATAATTTAGCCGGCCCATCAATAGATCTTGGCTCATCTCAAGATGTCGATACAATAAGGGTGAATTGGTATGGCTGTGGCTATGGCGCTAATGATTTCAGAGTAGAGGCGAAAAACAGCAGTCCAAACACTAATAGTGGCTGGACCACTATAGTTAGCGGTTTATCTGACAATGGTATACCTTGCTATATAGGTGACCACCCTCAGGATATAGATGTAAGCTCTAACTCAACACCGTATAGATACTGGAGATTGTATTTTGTAGATGCAGTAGATAGTGATTTTAGCGTAATTTCCGAACTTGAAGCATTTTCATCTGATATTCCTGGTGACACAGTTGAGCAGCGTGGCTCAGATGCTTCATCATCGCCTGGGGCACTGTATTTTAGCAGCTCAGACCTTGAAATGTCTGAGGATGGTTCCAGAGGTCACCAATCTATCGGTATGATATTCGATCAAATAGAGGCTAATAAAGACGCCACAATAGACAGTGCTTATATTAGCTTTACTGCTGATGAGTCGAATTCAGGTGATGTAACCTTACTTGTAAGTGCGGCAGATGTAGATAACGGAGTTGATTGGGTTGGAGATTATGCCGTAGATAATGCAGTAGATAACGACAACTCTGATGGTAGTGTAGGCACAAATGCAAAAACTACGTGGAATCCGGCAGCTTGGAGTTCAGGAGAAAACGGACCAGACACCCAAGTAGATGTAACATCAATCGTACAAGAGATAGTAAATAGACCAGGCTGGGATGCAGATAATAGAATGTCATTTGCTATTCAATATGTATCAGGGTCAGATAAAAGAGTTGCTGAACGTTCTCCTGCTCCGGAGCTTGTTATTAACTGGTCTGAAACCGTTGCAGTCGACGGGACTTACGTAGATAGTGATGGAGATGGAGACGTCGATAACCCAACCTTAGTAAGAGTTACAGCGATAATTGAATATGAGGCTTTTTTGCAAACACATAAAGTTATGTATTCTTCATACATTAGGAAGTACGGGATAGGTCAATAATATGAATATTCTAAGCCTAAAAAAATCACAAAAAGGACTTACAATAATTGAATTATTAATAGCAATTCCGATAGCAACAATAATACTCGTTGTAATAATGGCAGCGTTTTTTATTCAATACACAAATGTTTTAGCTGAATCTTCCAGAACAACATTGCGTACAAGTGGACAAGCATTGTTGATAAACCTTCAGGATGAATTACTATTTACAATAGCTTACGGTGAAACTTTGGAGACTAGCCTAACAGATCCTCATCAGCCTACTGGTGGCTGGACGAACGATTCATCTCCATTTGAGACATTAATAATTAACGAAATAGCTCTAGACTCTACTAGACGTGATGACAACCGTAACATTATAAGACAGCTCATTAATCCCTGTGAATCATCCGGTGTTACATCAAATCCAGTAGCAATAAACAACGTAATATATTTTGTTGAAAAACCGACTGGTGAGAATTTCGGAACCTTGTATAAAAGAACGATAGTGCCTACATACGATCTATGTAGTATAGACAGAGATACTGGCGACCCCTGTACACCAGAGTCGACTACATGTTTAGGCAATGCTAAAGCTACTACTTGTCCCGAAGGACAGGTTGGGAATAATGATTGTGTTGCTGTCGATCAAGCATTAACTGAGAATGTTGTAGACTTTCAAATTACCTATTTTGCTAAAGACAATGTAGAGACTGCTTTTCCGTCTGCTGCAAACAAAGTCGAAATAGATCTAACTCTTGGAGATAAGGTATACGGTAAAGACGTTCAGGCAAAAATTAAACACACCATTAGGAAAATTAATTAGTTATGAAAAAGCTTCACACATATGATAAAAATACCGAAGCTAAAGATTCGGGGTTTATTCTTGCATCGCTAGTTTTTTTTATGCCTTTAGTGATTATACTAAGCACTCTAGTGATTGGCTATGCGCTGCAAGCTTACCAAACAACTATCAGGCAAGAGTATATAAAGCAGGCTCAGTTAGCTAGCGTTACTGCCATGGAATTTGCCAAAGAGCAGTACGAGCTGGACGTTTCTTATACCGGTACGCCTGAAACTACTCTGTATGAAACAGATTTGTATGTAGTTAAGTATGAGGTTGTTCATAAGGGCTTCACAAACCCAAGCAACACACAACAAGACATACAAGGAGTCGGTAGAGTATATAAGAAAGGATCACTAACCCCGCTTTATACAAGGGAGATACAGGGAAAAATAACTTATACTTCGGGTAGTGCAGCGAGTATAAAATTTATATTTATTGTTGATAATTCAGGATCAATGAGCACATCAGAATGGTTAGACAGTAAAGGCACAGTAGATGCTTCAATAAATTATGTGCTAGACAATGTGCCTACAGCAGAGGTAGCAGTAGTGCAATATGGCACAAATACATATAACTATGAGCATAAATATGATGTGACAATACCATTTACCAGTGACAAATCAACGGCTACAACTTGGGATAGAAGGTATGGTCCGGGCAGTACAGCATACTACGATCTACAAGATCATTTACCAGCATCGCTGGCGCGTATGAGGCTCGATTCTGTCTATGGTCCGTATGACGAACTAGATTTATCAGGAGCAACAGACATTCAATATGTCATATTTACAGACGGTTGGGGAGACGGTTTACCTGCAGGCCATTGTTGTTCTTTTTTGAAAAAATATCCATCCGAACCAAGTAGCTGGTACAGTAACAATGGCTCAGGCTTCTCTGTGTTATCAGGTCACGGAGAAATAAACGCCCTAAAAGACGGCAGTGTTTTTAATGACGATGGCTATCCTGGATTAACAGCGCAATTTACAATACTGAACATCAATAATGACGACACAGCTAAAGAAGTTTCAGCAGCGATTGCTTCTCCAGGAGGGACATGGACAGGAGCTGTTGATTCTAATCCTGGTGATCCTGAAGGAGACGGGATACTCCCTAGAAGATTTATCAGCACAACGCTATCAGCTGGTCCTACAGAGATAATCTCGTTATTAGAAGAAATAATCGAAGAAGAGTTAAATATCTAATAAATTGCATTGTAATTTTAACAATCACCGCTGGTTAGTGTGATAGGTTCAGTATTTATATGGTATAGTCTATTGCATGGCAACAACTAAGAATAAATCTACATCTAAAAAGAAAAATTCAAAGTCTAGTTCAGCAAAGGCTGCATCTAAGTCTAAAAAGAAAACAGCGGCAAAAAGAACCAGTACCAAAACTACATCAGCTAAAAAAACTGACAAGAATACTAAAGTAAGTAAATCAACAAATAAATCTGCTTCTAAAAAATCTACACAGAAAAAATCAGCTAAATGGGATGACTCAAAGAAGCTGAATGTATGGAACTATGTCATGGCTTTTCTTCATGCTGCTCAAGGAGTTGCAGTAGTTTTATTAGCTCAAAGCTCACCATTTGATATAACGACAAATTATCTAACGGTCGACAGCCTAGCATCTAGTGAGGGGTCACCAGCTTTAGTCTCTGCAACTAGGACATTATTTGATATTAATCTAGCTTACCTAGTGGCAGCGTTCTTCTTCATGTCAGCCATTGCGCACTTAATAATAGCTACAATTTATCGTAAGAAATACGAAGAAAACCTTAAAAAGGGTATTAACAAAGCACGCTGGTATGAGTATGGCATAAGTGCCAGTACTATGATGATAGCAATTGCTATGCTTAGTGGCGTATCTGACTTATCAACACTATTATTGATATTTGGTACAACTTTGGTTATGAATCTACTAGGATTGGTTATGGAAATACACAACCAAACGACTAAAAACACCAAATGGATTAGTTATGTCGTTGGAACAATCTCTGGACTATTACCTTGGGTAGTTGTTGGACTATACCTCTGGGGATCAAATCAGTATGGAGAGGGTGACATACCTACTTTCGTTTACTGGATTTACGGTAGTATATTTGTCTTCTTCAGTAGCTTTGCTGTTAATATGTATCTTCAATACAAGAAGATCGGTAAGTGGAGCGACTACATATATGGTGAAAAAGCTTACATGGTACTAAGTCTAGTCGCTAAATCAGCTCTAGCTTGGCAAGTTTTCTTTGGCGCTTTAAGACCTTAAGTAAATCTAATGGTTAAGAAAAAACAGATAATTAAATCTGTTAAACTTGATAAGTTTGTTCATGGCGGGCAAGTTATTGGCACTCTGTCTAGCGGAGAAAAGATACTTGTTTGGAACGGTTTACCTGATGAAGTAGCTGATATTGAGGTGATTAAGAAAAAAGGCTCATACTATGAGGGCTTGGCAATAAACATAATTGAAACTAGTAAAGACCGAATAAATCCAAGAGAACCTAGCAGTTATCTATCCACGTCTCCTTGGCAAATACTAGATTTTGATGCCGAAAAAGGTGCAAAACAAGCCATTCTTATAGAGACTCTCGAAAGAGAAGGGCTAACTAGTTTGGCATTCAGGCCTTTTTTAAATGACATCCAAGAGTTTAACTACAGAAACAAACAAGAATTTGGGTTTTGGGGCGACGATACTGGCTTAAACCTAGCTCATTATATGAGGGGCACTCACAATAAAGTGAAGATTAACGGTAGTGATCTGGCCAAACAAGAAATTAATTTGGCTGCCAGAGACTTAAGAGATGAGTTAAATAGACTAAATGTATGGGGCGGTAAACTAAAAACTTTAGTTGTGCGTAGCTCAAGACAAAAGGAAGTAGTTTCTGCTTTGTTTATTAAGGAAGACATAAAGGAACTAGCAGACTTTAAGCTTCCAAAAACGTTAAAAGGGCTGGATATATACTTGTCAGATCCAAGAAGCCCGGCGGCGGTTGTAACTAAGAATTTATATTCATTTGGTGATATAAACTTAGTAGATAGGGTAATGGGCGCTAATATCACATATGATGTAATGTCGTTTTTTCAAATAAACCTACCGATGTTTGAGATGACACTAGAAGACATAAGGCGCATATCAGAAGGACTACCTGTGATTGATATGTATAGTGGTGTAGGGACTATAGGTCTAAGTCTAGAAAATACTCAAGCCATAGTAGAAACAGATACAAATAATATAAACAAGGCGCTTGTAAATGCTAAAAAAAGCTCAGTTAAAGTTATTCATGCATCCTCCGAAAAAGCTCTAGAGTATATACCTAAAGACGGAGCTCTTGTGCTTGATCCACCTAGAGCAGGGTTACATAGAAAGGTTATCGAGGGAATTCGGCAGGCTAAACCAGAAAAAGTAATTTATTTGAGCTGCAATCCTTCAACACAAGCTCGGGATATAAAACTGTTAGCTGACATATATAAGGTTGATTTTATACAGGGCTATAATTATTTCCCCAGGACTCCACACATAGAGAGTCTGGTCTCACTCACCAAGGTTGATTAAAAAATTGCTTATGCTATGATAATGGCATAAATATATCAAAATAAAAAAGGAGGGGCATATGTCCCCAGAAAATAGTCAAAATATAAAAACTCAATTCAGCCCACCAGAGCATAGTGGTTCGCCACAAAACTCTCAACTGCCAAAACAGCACGAGCCACAAACCAATGTGCCCAATACCAATACCAATAGTAATAGTGTAGGAAGTTTACATAATGTTCCTACTGATCAGCAAACGAGCACAGTAAATCGATCCATTAATCAGCCCGCTAACGACAAAGTAAAAGAAACTTCAACATGGAATAAGATTCCAAAGATGTCTTCATCTAAAAGTGCTGGCTTTAGTGGCCCTCAGACAAATGAAGCCAAGCCTTCTGATAGTAGTGATATTAATTTTGGTATGGGTTCATTTAAAATAGACCAAGAATCTAAAGAGTCGGTACCCGTGGTCAAAGTTTGGAGTGTTAGGGGTGTTGAATACGCGATAATGAGTTTCATGCTTTGGTCAATAGCGATATCAGTTACCTGGGTAATTGTGTCTTTAATAAATGGTCTATCTGGCTTTGGGGCTTTATCACCTCCTTTAGCTCTACTAATAGTTAGCTTGCCTTTTTTTGCGGTTTTCTTTCTACGATTAAAAAAAGCAGAACTTATACAGCCAGAACTAAAAACAGAATCAACCAAAAGACGATTTAGTCAAATTACTCAAATAGTTTCTTTTGCGGTAATATTTTTCTCACTACTAAGTATAGTCGCCAGTATACTTGCCAAAATAGGAGGTGATGAAATTGATCTAGCAAAAACCATATTCAGCGCACTAGCATTTATTGTAGTGTGGGGTACTCTATTCGCTTATTATTGGGTAGACGAACATAGAAAGTAGGCATAGTATGAATCCAAAAAATAAACTACTCAAATACTATGTAGGCATAGGAGTTCTAGTTATATTTACGCTAGGGTTAGCGATATTTGTTTCATCACAAGGGTCACAACAAAAAAAGGATAAACAGGTTAATGCAGCTGCTATACAGATAGCTGAAGATCTAAACGAATATATAGAAGAAAAGCAGAAAATACCAGATGCGTTAAGTGATGTAAGTAACGTAAACATACCTGAAGAAGTGACTTATACTAAAAAACAAGATAGTTATGAGTTTTGTGTTAGCTATAATAGTGATTCCAGTAGTGGCCTCTCTGCTGATTCAATAGTATCGCAAGGTCTGTCTGGTAGCTATGGAGGTGTTGGCAGGTATGAGTATGAGAGCAGGTACAAGCCAAGCACTCTATATGTTTCTAGCTATAGCTGGAGCGAAGGTGAGAAATGCTACGAAGTAGAACCCATTATTTATGATAATAGATATTTCTTCAACGATGACGACAGCTACCTGAATGATTATGACTATAATTACGATGATATAAGACTGGAATCTGCTAATTAAGTGCTTTAATATGCATATAAAATGAGAATTCATAGATTTTATATTGGAGATGATTTAGAATTAGCAGCCAAGGTTTGGGTCAATGATAAGAATTTACTTCATCAATGGTGCAGTGTCTTAAGGTTTAAACCGGGGCAACAAATCACTCTTTTCAATAACATAAAAGAGGAAAGACTTTATGAGGTGGATGTAGTTGAGTCAAATGCAGTTCATTTAAAATTGGTTACAGAACTCAAGCCAACACTTCCTAAAAAAGATGTGTACTTGTGTTTCTCACTTTTAAAAAAAGACAAAAATGATTGGGTATTGCAGAAGGCTACAGAGATTGGGGTAAATCATTTGCTGCCAATAATCAGTAGCAGAGTAGAGAAAAAGGGCTTAAATCTCGATAGGGCTAAAAAGATTGTTGTGGAGGCTTCCGAACAGTGTGGCAGGACAAATATACCTAGTATCAGAGAGCCAGTAGGCTTAGAAACTGCAATCAAAGAGTTGCGACAAAATAGCAACTTATATTTTGCTGACCAGGGAGGAAAAGATTTAAACACTATAAAAAGTAATGAGGACAAGCCGGAGGTGATTTTTATTGGGCCAGAAGGTGGATGGACGGAGTCAGAGACTAAGCTGCTAAATAATTCTGAAGCAATAAAGGTAGGTCTAAGTGATTTGACTCTAAGAGCTGAAACAGCTTGTGTAGTAGCTGCATCTCAGTTGCTAACCAAAATGTAGATTATGGTTAGATGCTCAAGCATAACAATGTTACAATTATAAAAAATAATAAAAGGTGTAAGTATGAACCCAAATAGTCAACAAAACAATGGAGCAGAACCAATAACTCCAAATCAACCACAGTCTCCGCAACCTCCGTCTGCCAACCAAAACAATGTCACAAACAATCCCGTGAGTAATCCTAATTCTAGCCAAAAAGTTTTTAACACTGAACAACAAAATAGAATTCTACAAACTCAAACACCTCAACAACCGCAGTCTCCAGCCCAGGCTCCACAACAATCCGTACAACAGCCACAGCATCCTGCACAGTCTCAACCACAACAAACACAGTCCCAGCAACAACCTGTTGCTCAAAATCCTAGCAATCCAGTAAGCTCACAAAACCCTAGTAATAATTCACAAACACCCCAACCCGTTGGAGGTGTAGTAAGCAGTAGTTATCCAGCTAATCAAAATCCAGTTAGTAGCCAGACTTTTCCTAATAACGGAATGTCTGGCGGAGGCAATAAAAAGAAAAAGAATATAAAGATGGCAGTTTTTGGAGTAGCAGGGTTGGTAATTCTGTCCGGTTTGATATTTGGAATAATGACATTTCTATCTTCTGATAAGCTAACTTTAATTGAAGAAACTGAGAGTGGAATTACTTATAAAAGACCAAAACAGTGGTTCAAAGTAGAAGAAGAAAAAGCAGATATTGCGTATGCAGACACTGAAAACAAAGAAGAATCAAAACAAGGAATGTTAATTGCTAAACAACCACTTGGTGCAAACTATGATAGTTTTTCAGACTCACAAAAAGATTTATTTGCTGAAGGCTTCAAAAAAGGTTTTAGTGATTCAAGTAGTCTAGAGAGCGATAACTGTAAAGAGACAAAGGATGTAAGTATTACTGAATCTGATTATAGTTCGTATTCCACATCTTTTATTATAGAAGCTATCTGTACAGAGTCGACCTCTTTAGGTGAAGATGCAAAAATTAAAATGCTTGTTGGAGTTAAGGGTTCTGATATCCAACTTTCTGCTATAGTAGCTACAAATGAAAATTGGGACAAAAATTCAGAGGTTTATGAGGAAATATTTTCTAGCGTTGAAATTGCAGAGTAAATGAACTATTGGTCTGAGAGAAATTTACCCTATAAGCCAGGTCAGCAAAAACCGTATAAAATTAGCCGTAGTAAAATCGAGTTATTCACTCAGTGTCCCAGATGCTTTTGGCTCGATGCAAGGCTGAAAATCAAGAGACCAAGCAGTCCGCCATTCCAAATAAATAAGGCTATCGATGAACTATTCAAAAGTGAATTCGATATATATCGAGTTCAAGAAAAGCCTCATCCAATAATGAAAGACAATCAAATCAAAGCTGTGCCAATGAAGCATAAAGATCTAGATAAATGGCGGCATAATTTCACTGGTGTCGTGCATATTCATGAGCCGACAAATTTTCATGTTTTTGGAGCTATTGATGATGTTTGGATTAATGATGTTGGCGATTTGATAGTCGTTGACTATAAGGCTACTTCAAAAAAAAGCGAGATAACCTTAGACTCTGATTGGCAAATTATGTATAAACGACAGATGGAAATCTACCAATGGCTATTAAGACAGAACAATTTTAATGTGAGCGATACTGGCTATTTTGTTTATGCAAATGGCAATGCAGATAATGAAAGATTTGATAATAAAGTAGAGTTTACCACTAAGCTCATTCCATACACAGGAAGTTCTAATTGGGTCGATGATACTTTGCTTCAAATAAAAAAATGTTTGGACAGCGATAAGATGCCAGAAGTTGGAACAGCAGCAATGGGTGGGCCTTGTGAACACTGTGAGTATGCAAGATCTAGAACAGAATTAACACTAAAAGCTTTAAAGAAAGCCTGAATCTACTGTAATTTAATCTGTTACTGGCGTATAATAGAAGTATAATGATTGATATTCAGATACTAAGAGATAGCCCAGAGCTCGTGGTTGCTAAAAGTAAACTTAAACAAGTTGATGTAAATGCTGACAAGATTTTATCTCTTGATAAAGATAGGCGTGACTTGCTGCAACAAGTAGAGTCACTTCGACAAAAACGCAATGAGATAAGCTCAAAAATGAAAAACGGCAAACCTGACGACACACTAATAAACGAGGGTAAGCAGTTAAAAATAGAATTATCTGACAGAGAAGAGTTGCTCGACAGCACGGAAGAAAATTTATATTCAGAGATTAAAAAAATACCAAATATACCACTGGAAAATGTGCCACCTGGAGAGACAGAAGACGACAATGTAATAGTAAAAACTGTTGGTAAAAAACCAGAATTTAATTTTGAACCAAAACCACACTGGGAGATTGCCCAAGATCGTGACATGCTGGATAAGGAAAGAGCATCCAAAGTATCTGGTAGCCGATTCGCCTATTTAAAAGGAGGAATTGTTCAGCTTCAGTTTGCAATTGTGCAATATGTCATGGACGTATTAACCAATGAAGACATCCTTAAAAAAATAATTAATGAAAAAGAGCTAACTATCAGCTCTAAGCCATTTACTCCTATTTTGCCACCCGCATTACTTAGGACAGAGCCGTATGAGGCAAGTGCTAGACTTGATGCAAAAGATACAACTTACAAGCTTGATGGAGATGATCTTTGGCTTAATGCGAGTGCAGAGCATACGCTGTGTACTATGTACTGGAACGAAGTTATTCCGGCAGACCAGCTTCCAATTCGCTACATTGGTTACTCGACTAGTTTTAGACGTGAAGCAGGAACATACGGTAAGGACACCGAGGGGATTATTAGATTGCATCAGTTTGATAAGTTAGAAATGGAAGTATTTAGCAGCAAAGATACGGGAGAGCAAGAGCACAAACTATTAGTCGCAATGCAAGAGTACTTCATGCAAGATTTAGGTCTGTGCTATAACTTTATTCAGAAAAGTACAGCTGATATCGGCAAGCCAAATGCTAGCGGTATAGATATAGATTGTTGGTATCCTGGTCAGAACAAATTTATCGAGACACATACGGCAGACTACATGACTGATTATCAAGCTCGTGATTTAAAAATTAGAACACGAGGTAATGATGGTCAAATCGAATTTGTTCATACAAATGATGCCACAGCTTTTGCACTGAGCAGAATTTTGGCAGCAATAATTGAGAATTTTCAGAATTCTGACGGGGGAATTAGAATTCCGGAATCTTTACAAAAATATATGGGAGGTAAGGAACTAATATGATTAAAAATATAGCAATTGCCAATAATGGCGAAGAAATTAGTGACGAGTTAGAGCAATATATAAATAAAAAAATCGGAAAACTGGATAGGCATTTAAAAAGAAGTCAACGTGGCAGTGTTAGGGCTGATGTTAAGCTACGTGAATCAACCAGTAAAAAAACAGGCAAAAAGTGTTCATGCGAGGTGATCTTGCATATCCCTGGCGCGAAACTAACAGCTAAAGAGTCAACGATGAATATGTTTGCCGCAGTAGATATTGTAGAAGCAAAATTGCAAAATCAACTCAAGAAATATAAAGATAAACACTCACAATCTAGAGATAAGCATAAAAATAGTAAGGCACGTAAGGCTTTAGGTAAATTCCTCTCGCGTTAGATGGGGTATTTGAGCTATAATAATACAAACGAGAATAATAATTGTTGGACAGTGGTGGGCTTCAGACAAACATGCTGACAACTCGTATGTGTAAAGCAACAAATATTTAGAGGGCTAAGGCTAATAATTTATGAAGAAAATAGCAAAAAAAATTCTTGGAGACCCAGAGGCAAAGACGCTGAAAAGATTAAAAAAGCGGGTTAAACCTATAAATGAACTCGAGTCAAAATATAAAAAACTGTCAGACGCAGCACTAAGTAAAAAAACAGATGACTTCAAAAAAGCCTTAAGAGATAAGAAAAAGACGCTAGACGACCTATTGCCAGATGCATTTGCTGTTGTTAGAGAAACAGCTTGGCGTAAGTTAGAGCAGAGGCACTACGATGTTCAGCTAATTGGTGGCATGGCCTTGCATGAAGGCATGGTTACTGAGATGAAAACAGGAGAAGGTAAAACTTTAGTAGCTACTCTACCTGTCTATCTCAATGCTCTATCAGAGAAAGGTGTCCACGTTGTTACTGTGAATGACTATCTTGCACAACGTGATGCAGGATGGATGGGCGAGATTTACGATGCACTGGGCCTCAGTGTAGCGGTTATAATTCCTGATAAATCACTTATATATGATAAAGAATTTACGAATGAAGATCATAGTGATCCGAGGCTAAAGCATCTTAAGCCATGCACCAGACAAGAAGCCTACGCAGCAGATATTACTTACGGAACTAACAACGAATTCGGTTTTGACTATCTAAGAGACAATATGGTCAGAGAGGTAGATCAGCTAAGACAACGAGACCTAAATTACGCAATAGTTGACGAAGTAGATTCTATCTTAATTGATGAGGCACGAACACCTTTGATTATATCTGCTCCATCGGCTACAAGTGGAACATCTTACGAGCAGTTTTCAAGATTAGCTAGACAACTAAAAAGAGATAAACACTTTGAAGTAGACGAAAAAAGGAGGGCAGTAGTCCTAACTGATGAAGGGATAGTTTTTGTAGAAAAAGCTCTTGGAATCGAAAATCTTTACGATACTCAAAATATTAGAACTATCTATCATCTTGACCAGGCTTTGAGAGCGGAGGCTCTATTTAAACGGGATAAAGAATACGTCGTTACAAGTGATGGAGAGGTGGTAATAGTTGATGAACATACAGGACGTCTGCTAGCAGGAAGAAGATATAATGAGGGCCTTCATCAAGCGATTGAAGCTAAAGAAAACGTTGAAATTCAAGAAGAATCTATGACCTTGGCGACTGTAAGTTTCCAGAATTACTTCCGTCTATATGACAAATTGTCGGGTATGACGGGTACTGCTAAGACCGAGAGCGAAGAGTTTCACCAGATTTATAAGTTAGACGTAGTCGAAGTTCCGCCCAATAGGCCGCTTGCCAGAAAAGATAAATCAGACATGATTTTCAGAAGCACTTCAGGCAAGTTCAAAGCAATAATTGATCAAGTAAAAGAATTACAAGAAAAAGGACAACCTGTACTTATCGGTACGTCTGCAATTGAAAACAACGAAGAGCTCGGTAAGTTACTTAAAAAAGCAGGCATAAAGCACCAGGTTCTAAATGCTAAAAATAATGAACGAGAAGCACAAATTGTCGAAAAAGCTGGACAAAAAGGTGCAGTGACCTTAGCTACCAACATTGCTGGTCGAGGTACAGATATTGTACTGGGGGAAGGCGTGAAAGATCTAGGCGGCTTGTATGTAATAGGTAGCGAGAGGCATGAATCGAGAAGAATAGACAACCAGCTGCGAGGTCGTTCAGGTAGACAGGGCGATCCGGGTGAGACCCAATTTTATGTCAGCACAGAAGACGATTTAATGCGAGTATTCGGTGGTGACAGAATTAAAAACGTCATGAATAGACTGAAGATTGATGATGAAACTCCGATACAAAACAGGGTTATAAGTAAAAGCCTCGAGGCAGCTCAAAAGCGTGTCGAAGGATTTAATTTCGATGCGCGTAAAAATGTTGTTCAATATGATGATGTTATGAATCGTCACAGAGTGGCTATTTATACATTACGTAAAGAAGTTCTAAAACAAGCAAATATTACAGGTAAAATTAAGGATTTCATAAAAGAACAGGCTAGCGTAATGGCTAAATCACCTGAATCATTCAGCGATACGTTCGAAGATCAGCTAAAGGATGTTTTTGCTCTTGATGATGAAGTTATAGATAAATTGTTTGACGTGGACTCAGAGAAGTTCGAAAAAGAATTAATAAAAGAGTTGCTCAAAAAATATGAAGAGCAGGTCGATGATTTTGGTAAAGACATTATTGAAAAAGTAGAAAGAGACATATATCTGCAGGTTATGGATAACCTTTGGATGGAACACCTTGAAAGTATGGATCACATGAGACAGGGTATTCACTGGATTTCTGTTGGGCAAAAAGATCCGTTAGTTGAATACAGAAGGCAGTCAAAGATACTGTTTGAAAGCATGCAGAATGTCCTAAGACATGATGTGGTTAAATCGCTATTCCATGCAAGACCTGTTGCTCACGATCATCTAGATGACCCTATTGAAACTGAACTGACTCGTGCTGCTCGTTCTTCTGTAGATAATGCAGACAGGATTATAGACACTGGTGGCTCATTCGAAGAGGATGATTTTAAGGTTGTCAAAAAAGGTACTTCCTCGGCCACAAAAAAGCAACAGCAAAGAAAGAAAAAACGAAAGGCTGAGAGAAAAAATCGTAAGAAAAATCGTAAGAAATAACAACGGAATACCTACAGTATGCTGCGCCACAAAGTAAAAGAAATGTCCTTCCCCTCTGGCTTAAAAGGTTTGGTTATCGATACGCCTAAAACAGGCGTAGTTGTAGCTGAAGTGGGATTTAGAGCTGGAGAATTTTTGCTAGAGAAGGAAAAATGGGAGACCGCTCATCTTATGGAGCATGTGCTGCTTGGCGCGAATAAAAATTTTGAAAAAGCACGAGACTTTCAAGCTGCAATAGAGCAAAACGGTGCATACTCCAATGCATCGACAAGTGTATACGACATAACTTATGAGGTAGAGACTGCACATTTTGAATGGCAGAGAGTTCTTGGACTGCTCCTTGACGGAATAAGCGCCCCTAAGTTTTTACAAGAAGAGATTGACTCTGAAGCAAGTAATGTTAAAGAAGAGCTTATAAGTAGATCAAACAATCATTTTAGACATCTAAATGCTGCGCTTAGGCAGAAAATGGGCCTGAGTTCTTTAACAGACCAAGAGAGAGTTGAACTCATGTCTAATGTTACTAGGAGCGATTTGCTTGATCACTACGACAGAACTCATACACTTTCAAATGCTAGGTTTATTGTAGCTGGCAACTTTAAAGGCGATTATCAAGAAGTAGAAGAATTGTTCAGCAAGCGACTGAAACTTAATAAAGGCAGTTCAAGGATTTCGTTGCCGTCAGAAAGTGCAAAGTATTGTGATGACCCTTTTGTAATTCGTAAACCGAGTGTACCAAATGTCTATCTATACTTGGATTTATACTTAGATCGTATTTTGACTCAAAGAGAGAAGATTGCAATGCAGATTTTATGCACAATGCTTACCGAAACTATGTACTCACGAATTTTTGGCACTGCCAGAGAAAAAGGCTGGGTTTATGGTATGGGATCTGGTCTAACATATGCGAGAAACCTGTCTAGCTGGTGGTTAGGAGCTCAAGTCAGCAAGACCAATAGCCAGGCGTTAATTAGACATATAAGAGACGAATTACTTAGGCTAAGACAGGGTAAAATTGATGATGCTGATTTCTTGTCAGCCCAAAAACATTTATTAGGCAAGACAATGCGTTCTGGCCAGACAGCCACAGGGCTTGTTAATCGCTATGGGTATTTTTACGTCGATGATTCTATAAATGATTTAAATAAGCTGCCAAAATTAATGCAAAAAGTTAAAAAAGATGAATGCTTGAACTTGTTCAATGAAATGCTAGATAAAAACATTTGGGGGTTGGGTTTGTTGGGCTCCACCTCTTTAGTCCCGGCTCGCAAAATGAAAAAATATCTAGAAGAAATATTTTAGAGGTCTGTTGCCATGGTATCAATTAATGATGCAAAAGAACAAAAAAACGAAATCGAGTTAGCTTATAAAAGGTTGAATATTAGTGAGCTTAAAGAAAAAGCATCTTCACTTCAATCGAAGATGAACTCGAACGACTTTTGGCAAGATAATGTTAAAGCACAAGAAGTTACTAAGGAACATGCTTTTTTAGATAAAAGAGTAAGGTTTTGGACTAATTTATTAGACAGAGCAAATGAGCTTATAGAATTAATTGAATTAAAAGATGACAGTTTGTCTGCAGGCGTAGATAAACAATATAAAGAGGTCAAAGAATCGTTTCAGGTTGCAAAAAGAGAATTAATGTTTGACGGTCCGTATGATAATTCAAATGTTATTTTGAGCATTTTTGCAGGAGCAGGGGGAACTGATGCACAAGACTGGTCAGAAATGTTACTTAGAATGTATGGTAGATGGGCAGATAGTGAAAAAGTTAGTACAGAAACAATAGACAAATCGACAGGCGAAGAAGCAGGTATTAAAAGCTCTACGATTAGGCTCAGCAATGGTAATTATTTATATGGAAAACTAAAGGGTGAAAATGGAGTTCATAGACTAGTTAGATTGAGTCCTTTTAATTCAGACAATTTAAGACAAACAAGTTTCGCCAGAGTGGAAATAATGCCAGAGGTTGTATCTCCCGAACAAGTTGAGATTGACGATAGTGACCTGAAAATAGACGTTTATCGTAGCGGAGGCAAGGGCGGTCAAAGTGTTAATACTACCGACTCGGCTGTCCGCATAACTCACAAGCCTACAGGCATTGTTGTGTCTATTCAGAATGAACGCAGTCAGCTACAAAACAAAGAAACAGCTCTAACCATTCTAAGGTCTAAACTAACGCAACTGAAACTAGAGCAACATAAAGACAAGATCAGTGAAATTAAGGGGCCGAACGAACAAGCAGCTTGGGGAAATCAGATAAGAAATTATGTTATGCACCCGTATACTATGGTAAAGGATACAAGAACTAAGCATCAAACAACAGATGTAAACTCTGTTTTGGATGGCAATATAAACGAGTTTATAAACTCATATCTAGATAGTCAGCTATAAGAGGTGTATTTATTGTTCTCATGCTTTGATATAATTGGGCTATATGATTCTTTTTGATAGGGTTACAAAAAAGTATAAGAAAAAGGGCGCAGTGTTGGAGCGCATTAATCTTCACGTTGAGCCAAAAGAATTTGTAGTATTGGTAGGAGAAAGCGGTGCAGGTAAATCAACTCTACTAAAATTACTGACGAGAGAAGAAAAACCCACAGGTGGTAAAATAATAGTTGGTGGAATAGACTACGAAAGACTAAAGGACAAAGACATACCGTTTTTGAGAAGGAAAATTGGTGTCGTTTTTCAGGACTTTAAATTATTGAGTAATAGAACTGTGTTTGAAAATGTAGCCTTTGCTCTAGAAATTGTAGGAATGAGTAATAAGGAGATTCGTCATACAGTTCCAAAGGTGTTGAATATAGTTGGGCTTAAATCTAAGGCGGACAGCTATCCTTCAGAGTTATCAGGTGGTGAACGCCAACGTGTGGCTATAGCCAGAGCAATTGTAAGGCAACCAAAAATTCTCATTGCCGATGAGCCCACAGGTAATTTAGACCCTAAACACGCATGGGATGTTATTAAAGTTTTAGAAAAAATTAATAGATATGGCACTACTGTACTATTAACAACCCACAACAGAGATATAGTTAATAAACTAAAAAGACGAGTTGTGACGATTAAAGACGGTAAACTTAGCAGTGATCGAGCTAGATCGGAGTATAAATTATGAGCTTTTCAAAAGGAAAAAGAGCAAACGGAGCGTCAAACTTGTTTTGCGCCCCGCTTGATGAGAAAAAACCTTTGGTTTTGTCTCATAATACGGAGTATAAACTATGAGTACTTCGCGAAGATTTTATACAACCATTAGAATATTGAAATCTGGTGCTGTTAATCTGTTTAGAAATGCATGGCTAACGGTAGCTGCAACTGCAGTAATGGTTGTTGCTCTAAGTATAATTTTGTTAGCAGTTGTCCTAAACGTTACGGCTAATAATGCTATCAGTGAATTAGCCAGAGATCTTAAGGCGTCTATATACCTTACTAACTCCGCAACAGATGAGGATATAGTTACTCTACGAGATGACGTGCAGTCTTTAGATTTTGTTGAGGCTGTTGACTATGTTTCACAGGATCAAGCGCAAAAAGATTTGGCAGGTGACTTTGAAAATGACTCAGAAATTCTACAAGCTCTAGCTTTGGCAGGCGAGGATGCACTGCCTGCCAGCTTAAGGATAACTGTTAGTGATCTCGAAAGAATGCCTGAAATTAAGGAATTTGTAGAGCAGGATCAATACTCTGATTCAGTAGAAAGTGTATCTTTAGGTCAGACAGATGCCCAAACTACAATTGATCGTGCAGCCGCAGCGCAAAGATTTATAAATATTGGCAGTATTTTGGCGGCATCTGTGCTGTCTGTTGTATCAATCATGATTATATTTAATACGATTAGGATGGCAATTTACACTCGACGTGATGAAATAAGTATAATGAAATTAATTGGTGCAACTCCAGACTATATCAGAGGTCCATTTTTAGTTGAAGCATCGTTATACGGAGTAATTGCAGGCTTTATTGCCTGTGGCATTGCTTATTCTTTAGTTTTTTCTATGGGTAAAAAAGTCGCTGATCAACCTGAGTTTTCACAAACCTATACATTTTTCACTCAACCAAATATTATTATTGTTATGGCTTTAAGCGCAATACTAGTCGGAATACTAATAGGAGCCGTTTCAAGTATGATGGCCATGGAAAGGCACCTAAGGCTAAAAAACTGGTAACACATTGCACTTTATAAGTTAGTCGATAAATGCTATAATAAGCTTATGTTTTATAAACATACAAAAACTATTAAGAAATTTGTTCTTTTTGCTGTAGCAGCATTGCTTATAGTTGCAATTTTTCCTAATTTTTCGAAAGCTGAAAGTATAGATAGTCTACAGAAAAAGTCCCAGGATTTGCAGTCAAAAATAAGCTCCAATAATAACCAGATTACAGAACTAAGTAAAAAAGCCGACAGCCTACAGGTTAAGGTAGATCAACTAAACGTAGAAATTTCTAAAGCAAATGCTGAAATTGAACTAACAGAAGTGAATCTAAAAGAGTTAAGGCAAAGGCTTAAAGAGGCAGAGGAAGAACTGAAACGACAGAAAGGCTTACTGAAAGCTTCACTAAGAGCACTGTATGCCAAGCAGGGGGCGTCAACTGTAGAGCTACTAATAGCTAGCGATAGCTTCTCTTCATTTATAAATGAGCAAGAGTATTTAGAGCGCTTGCAAAGCTCGGTTAAAGAGTCAGCTGAAAAAGTCATAGCTCTTAAACAAGAAATAGAAGATCAAAAGCAAGAGCAGGAGGCGCTGCTCAAAAAACAAGAACAGCAAAAACAAGTTCTTTCAAGTAAAAGGCAAGAGCAACAGACTCTGTTAAATCAAACTCAGGGTGAAGAGGCAAAATATCGCAATATTGTAGCTTCACAGCTGGCAGAGCTAGAAAAAGCCGAAGAGCAATTAGCAGCGCTTTTGTCTGCGGGTAGTGCAGTTAGCTTGGGACCTGTGTCTAGAGGTCAGCAAATAGGACAGGTTGGAAGTACAGGATTTTCTACCGGTCCACACATCCATTTTCAAGTATATAGAAATGGGGTAACCCAAAACCCATACGCTGGAGGAGGATCATTAATCAATGGATATACTTGGCCTTTATCCTACAGTTCAGGGGCTGCTGATATATCTCAAAGTTATGGTTGTGTGGCTCCACCTTGGTACTACTCAGTACAGTGTAACGGTGGCCAAAATAGCTTCCATAGTGGGTTAGATATACGGGGTAACGCTTTTGACCCAATTGTAGCTGCTGCGGACGGGAACATTATTTATAAAGGCTGTAAGGCCGGGCTAGGCTATGTAATAGTGGTTGATCACGGCGGGGGTTGGCAGACGTGGTATCCGCATCAAGTTACTCCGTCTGGACAAGTGTACGGTTACTGTTAGATAATTAAACAAACATAAAAGGGGTGTTAAGTCTTGGAAGAACAAGAATCTAGAATAAGTTCAGACATTCAAAAGTCTAAAAATGTATCAATGACTAAAAAAAGCTTTGTGTTAATGATGCTAGTTGCATTTATAACTTTTGGCATGGGTTTGCTGGTAGGTGGTGGCGACTTACAGTTTGGCAGCTCTAGGTTCAACAACGTTTCTATAGAAAATTCAGCAAACATTTCAACTGAAGGCGTCCAGGAAATTTATGACGAGCTAGTTAAAAATTATGATGGCCAGATCAATGAGGAAGAGCTAACAGAAGGTATGCGCCGAGGGCTTGTTGAAGCTGTAGGGGACACTCACACGACATATCTTACAGAAGAAGAAACAGCAGAGTTTAATTCAGATTTAAATGGGACTTTCGAAGGAATCGGTGCAGAACTAGGCGAAAAGGATGGTTTTATTGAGATTGTAGCACCTATAAAAGGCGCTCCTGCTGAAAAAGCTGGCATTAAAGCAGGTGATGTAATAATAGAAATAGATGGTGAGTCATCTACGGATATTTCTGTTTACGAAGCAGTTAAAAAAATTAGAGGTGAAAAGGGTACCGAAGTTGTGCTGACAGTTGTTAGAGACGGTGAAAAAAAAGAAATTCCAATAATCAGAGATAAAATAGATATTCCTAGTGTTGAATGGAGAACAGAAAATGGCATAGGAATAATTGAACTAAGTAGGTTTGGTACTGACACGACTGAACTGGTAGAAAAAGCCGCAAAAGAGTTTAGTAATTCTGGAATTGAAAAGGTCATCTTAGATATGAGAGGTAATCCAGGAGGCTTATTAGATGAAGCTGTGACTGTTTCAAATGTTTGGCTGCCAAAAGGTGCAGTAGTTTTAGAAGAGAAGCGTGGTGGCGAAACAGTAGAGACTTTTACTACAAAAAATGAGCCAGTACTTGAAGGAGTAGAAACAGTTGTCTTAATAGATGGAGGTAGTGCTAGTGCTAGTGAAATAGTGGCTGGAGCCTTAAAGGACAACAACGCAGCAACCTTAACGGGCGAAACAAGTTACGGAAAGGGTAGTGTCCAGCAGTTAATAGATCTTAGTTTTGGAGGTTCCTTAAAAGTAACTATAGCTCGATGGTTTACTCCGGGCGGCAAAAATATAGATAAAGAAGGAATTAATCCTGATACTGAAGTGAAGCTAACTCCAGAAGATGCAGAAAACGACAATGACCCGCAACTAGAAGAAGCTAAAAAAGTTTTGTCTAACTAGCAAAATTAGTTTAACTAATGTAGTATTTATAGAGAAAGTTTTTAGGGAGAAACAGTGAGTAAGCGTAATCAGCCTAAGTATGTATTTGTTACAGGTGGCGTCCTGTCTGGGATTGGGAAGGGCATAACAGCCGCATCAATTGGGAATATACTTAAAAGTCGTGGCCTATCTGTAAATATTCAAAAATGCGACCCATATCTAAATGTAGATGCTGGCACACTTAACCCAGGTGAACATGGAGAGTGTTTTGTGACGGTTGACGGGGCAGAAACTGATCTAGATCTCGGACACTACGAAAGATTCATGGATATTGAGCTTAAACAGTCTAGTTCGCTAATGAGTGGTCAAGTTCTTCAAAAAGTTATTAGTGATGAGCGAGCAGGAAAGTACTTAGGAAAAACTGTTCAAATCATTCCTCATGTGACTACATCAATAGGTGATTCAATTATTGAAACTGCTAAAGGATTTGATGTACATATTGTAGAAATTGGCGGAACTGTTGGAGACTACGAAGGCTTAAGTTTTATTGAGGCAATTAGAGAACTCCCAATGAGAGTTGGTAGAGAGAACTGTGTATTTGTGCACGTTGTATACCTGCCTTATTTAAGTGCTAGTGGAGAATTCAAAACCAAGCCCGCACAAAATGCTGTTAGAGAATTGAGGGGCCTAGGGATTGTTCCAGATGTTCTAGCTGCACGTAGTGAATATGAAGCTCCTGATGAAGCGATAGAAAAACTAAGTCTATTCAGTGGCGTACCTGAAGAAGCTATTGTTCAGCTACCGAATGCAAAATCAATATATCAAGTGCCACTTACGATCGAAGATGGAGGAATAGGTAAGGTTATTGTCTCTAAGCTGTCGCTTAGCAAACATAAACCGGCATTGAAAAAGTGGAGTAATCTTGTTTCTAGGGCAACAGACGAGACTGCTCCAATAATAAAAATTGGCGTTGTTGCAAAGTATTTAAACAACCAAGACACATACATGTCAGTGTTTGAGGCGCTAAAAGCTGCAGCGTGGGATAGGAATTATCAAGTTGATATAGACTGGATAGATGCTGAAAAGATTACTACAAGTAATGCAGTCAAGTTGTTGTCTCATGTAGATGGGATTGTTGTCCCAGGCGGTTTTGGTAATCGAGGGTTAGAGGGCAAGGTAGCAGCAGCACAGTATGCTCTTAAGGAGAAGATTCCTTATTTAGGACTTTGTCTAGGTTTACAGATGGCAGTTGTTGCTGCTGCAAGAAACGCGGGGCTGGAAGATGCTAATTCAGTTGAGCTTGACCCTAACACTAAAAATCCAGTTATAAATACTATGAATGATCAAAGAGGTAAAGAAGCTACAGGAGGCACAATGAGGCTGGGCAACTATCCTTGTAAAATTCAAAAACACACATTGGCTGACAAAACCTACAAAAAGAGCAAAATTCAAGAAAGACATCGTCATAGGTATGAATGTAATAATGACTATCGAGATGACTACCCTAAATGGGGCATAGATGCATCAGGTGTTTCGCCAGACGGAACCTTAGTGGAGATGATTGAAGCAGTAGACCATCCCTTCTTTTTAGCTTCACAGTTTCATCCTGAATTAGCATCAAGACCTAACAAACCACACCCAATGTTTGTCGGATTTGTTAGTGCACTAATATAAATGATAAGTAACATCTATTAAATTTGAATAACTAGATGGTATATGCTAGCATAAGCTTCATGGATGACAAACAAAAGAAAATTTTACTAGTAGAAGACGACGATAATTTAGCAGCAGTATACAAAACAAGGCTAGAGGCCGAAGGGTTTGTAGTCAATCGTGTACCAAACGGTGAAGACGCACTAGCGGCAGCTCTGAATCATAAGCCAGATTTGATATTGTTGGACGTCATGATGCCAAAAGTAAGCGGTTTTGATGTACTTGATATTTTGCGCAATACTCCAGAAACTGCAAATTTACAGGTTATTATGCTTACAGCATTATCACAAGAGAGCGATAAAAAACGAGCAGAAGAATTAGGCGTAGATGATTATCTTGTTAAATCTCAAGTCGTAATAGCAGACGTCGTAGAGAAGATAAAAGCTAAACTTAACGCTTAAAATTACTTTGACCTCAATTTACAACTAGACTGCCATAAGCAGTCAGTCATACTAGTAATAGCTAAGTATATCTAAAACAGCTCATGCAGTAGAGAATGGGAAGATTGTGTATGGGTGTGCTGGGCGGTAGTATGGCTGACATGTATACGATGGATCCTGATGGGTCAAATAATGCCCAATTAACTTCAGGAAATGATTCTGGTTATTATTCCCAGAGACTTTTAGTCTAGGTAACATCCCACGATCAATACTAAGAGTGCCGTCAGCATACATCTACAGAATGCCAGTTGAACCCCTAATGATAGCTGAACCCAACATAGCCAAACAATACACCTACTGGCACCACCTAAAGGTAGTACGACTCCCTATAGCTAAGTACAGGGTTATGGTTGTTTTTGAGAGGCGGGGGTAGAGGGTAAACCTTAAGTAAGGTAAAAAGCTACGGCGCACCAAGAAATACTTGCATAAATAGTTAAAAAGTGCTATACTATAACAGTTAATTGAAAAACAAAAATGTCAGTAAAAAATATTGAAAAAGCACCATTGCAAAATTCACCTGAATCTCCAGCCCCAGAACTGCCTCAAGGAGATGAGTTCTCTCATGTATCTGATCACACAATGTATGCTAGTGATTTAGC
>JAUIKH010000036.1 GCA_030430915.1 bacterium
GAGACCCTTAAAGTTACGCCCGGATCTTTTTAATTGAACATACTCTGATATTACATCTTCTACACTTAATCTAGATTTAATCTCTTCAACAGCATCCATTGTGTTTATTGTACTCTAAATAACTTACCTAAAGCACAAACAGTAATAAAGTCTCATTATTAATTAATTTAATATTCTCTTTTAATCGTCAGATATTTCAATAATAGGTTTATTGTCTATTCTATCTTTCTCACGTTCTTCTTTGGCTTTTTCCGCTTTCCTGTCTATACTTCTACTAACCCTTCTTAGTTTCCATTCTCTAAAAGTTTTTCCAATTCCATTTATTGTTAGCTTACTTTCGTCTAACTTCTTAGGTGTCATTGGTTCTAATACTTTTTCATTTATACCAACATCTGTATTGCCTGATTCATTGTTATTCACACTACTAGCCTCACCACTGTGCGTGACATTAGGTGCATTATACATACTTTCTAAGTGCCCAACCTCTTCTAAATGCTGTTCGAAAGGTATGCCTAAATCGTCGTGAGGTGCAACCTCAGAAAGAGAGTTTCTATTTGGCATTTCTGGATTATTTCTTTTGTTCATTTTGTTTCTTTTTGTTAAATATCACTATGCTTAATTGTATCATGTAATATTATATTTGTCAATTTATATTCATGGCTTCTTTTTAAGATTCATAGGTTAAATCGCTAATGGATAGCAAAATACATGATAAAATAATGCTTATGCAGCCCGATAATAATCCTTACGAATTTATAACTAACCCTGAACAGCCCAAGAAATCTCTTGGACCAAATCTTGGAGGCGGTAAAAGACAGTACATAGTTTTTGGGTTGTTTGTAGCCGTAATATTAGTGATAGTAATGGTGGTTGTGTCTGTATTCTTTTCAAGCAGCGGCGGTGGCGAGAAGTTAATAACTTTGAAATCTTATCAAATAGAGATAGATCGGGTATTAGGATTAGGTCAAAGTAAAATATCAAGTCAGGCCAAAAAACAGCAATATGCAACTCTAAAAGCAGTTTTACTTACTGATACAAACAGCACCAGCTCTTTAATTTCTAAAAGAGGTGTTAAGCCTAAGCCAGAACAGCTAGCAATCAAAAAAGATACTTCTATAGACAAAAAACTAGATGAAGCAGTTGGTGTGGGTAGATTTGATGAAGAATATCTAAAAACTGTTGATGGTCTGGTGGAAGATTATTATAAAGACATTAAGCAAGCCAAAATTGATGCCAAAACAAAAACCGAGCTGAGTCAATTAGAAACAATGCAAAATAATATTGAATTAATTTTCCAAGCAGAGCAATAGTAACTACTTAAAAGTAGGAATAGTTGCTGGATTTTCTGTCACAAGATTGTAGCTATGAGTAATTAAATCTTTTATTTCAACTTCATTAAGTTGGCCTGTTAGTAAAATGGTGTTCCAGTGTTTTTTACTCAAGTGATATCCAGGCATGACCGACTCATAATTATCACGTAATACTACGGCTAGTTTTGGGTCACATTTTAGACTTAGATTAACAGGTGTTTTATCGTGAGGAATTAAAGCAAACATTTTTTCATCCTTGTCTTTGTGCTTAACTTTGTATACTGCCACTTCTTCACCAAATGGATAGTCTAGTCTTGTATTAGGAAAACTTAGTAGAAAATCTTCAACTTCCTTATGAGTCTTCATTTATTTTACCTTCTGTTTTGAACCACTCTAGATAATACTGTAGCTCTGCAATACTTGCTTGTATATCCTCAAAAGCTCTATGAACTTCTGGCTTCTCAAATTCAACTCCATACATAGATTTCATTACAATCTTCCAAGATGTTACGTCTAGCATTCGATAATGCAGTCTTAAATCCAGCTCGGGCATCCACTGTTTAATAAACGCTCGATCACTGTGGATGGAGTTACCAGCCAAAATTACTGGCTCCTTACCAAAATTATGGTTAACAAAGTTTATTAGTTCTTTTTCTACTGCCTGTAGTGGCTTAGCTTTGGATAGATTATTTAAAAAGTCGTCTCTATTTTCAGGATAATCTTTCCACCACGGATTTTCGTGCATTCTTTTTAAAACAAGGTCCTTACTGTGCTGGATATGCGACTCATAAGAATCAATAGTTTCTAGATCAGTTCCAGAAATCTCTGCAGCAACTTCTAAAATCACATCTTGCTCAGGAATTAAGCCGGTCATCTCTAAGTCAATCCACAAAAATTTGCTTGGGTTAAAGTTGCTATCACTCATCCAGAATAAGCCTTTCTAAGTCAATGCCCACATAATAGCTATTTAATATATAACTACTAAAATGATTTATCCCTGGGTTTTTAAAAGGACTCATACAGAACATACTACAGGTTACTAGACACTTTGACCATTCTGTTAAATTTTTTATCAATTTTTTTCTTTCCACCACATTATTATTTCATCAGATTTTTCTTTGCTTAATTCTATAACCAGTCTTTTATACCTGTTTTGGTTCGTCGTTATGACTACTACGTTATAAAGAATCGGTCGTGAAAATCCTCTTGGTTTTCTACAGAAAACAAACTCCCAACCATTATCTGTCCAATACGAACCTGCCATTATCCATTTAGGCAAGTAACTTCCAGGCATTCTAATAAAGAAATTATTCCAATCTGAGAATGTATCATGCCACTGAATTTCAAGAATCGTATCTTTAGGTATATCAACCTTAGCTCTCAAGGCATAAACCTGCTCAGACCCCTCTAATACGAACGATAAAGTTGAGTTAGTTAGAGTATAGTACATCTAAAGTTGCCTCTTTGGGATATATTATGTAGCAACTGATATTAATATTCCAAATTTTGAATTTAAATTAATTGTCACCTAGGATTTATTATCAGTATTTTTAAAGTTCAAGGAAGCAGAATTAATACAATAATGCGTACCACTTGGTGAGTCACCTGCTTCAAATACATGTCCTAGATGTCCGCCACAATTGGCACAAACTGCTTCTTTTCTTTTGATCCCCAGCTTGAAATCATTTTTGGACTCAATAGCTTTGCCTACAGCTTTATCAAAACTTGGCCAGCCAATCAATCCTGGCTCTGTTGACTTATATTTAGAATCACTATTAAACAACAAGGCGCTACAGTTAGCACATCTATATTCGCCTACCTCGTCTAAATCTACATATTTTCCACTAAAAGGAACTTCTGTGGCAGCATTGAATAAAACATTCTTTTGAATATCATCTAAATCTGGGTTAATTTGATTCATTTCTCTTCTTTTTGCTTATCTAGTTTAGTTAGTCCAGCTTTTTGAACTACAAAAAATATAACAAATGCCGTAGCAATCAGTGTAATTAGTGCACTGGCAATTGCGCCCCAACCCAAAACTAGTTCTTCTCCGCCCCTACTGAGTCCGGTCTCCCATGCTAGATTACTCAAGTCTGTGCCGCCCAAGATGAAACCTACAATAGGGTCAATAAAGTTATCAACTATTGAGGATACGGCAGCACCTGCCTGAACACCTATTGCAAGCCCAACAGCTAGCCCAACTATGCCCTGCTCTCTTACAAAGCTAGTGAATTCTTTAGCAAAATTTTTCATAAACAACTCCTTATTTTTAAATGCACTTTTATCATCTATAATTCTATACTGCGAGCTCTAAATATGAAACAAGCAGTATGAGCTGAACTATTACCATTTTCTTTGATTTAATAGGTAGAAGTGGTTCAGATTTATATCAATTTTTCTAAAGCAATAGCTAATGCAGATTCTCTTAGGCTTAGCGCTTTTTCAGTTGAATATTTGTATACATTTTTTGTAGCTGGTACCAAGTAGTTTTTAAGTTTCCGATTTACTTCTTCTAAGCTCCAGTGTTCTGAATTAATATTTTGAAGCCACTCTAGATAACTAACAATTACTCCTCCAGAATTTGCAAGGATATCCGGAATCACAGTTACTCCATTTTTACTAAGCAACTGTTCAACATCACTATCTACAGGACCATTAGACAACTCCAGTATGTATTTTGCTCTAATTTTACTGTAATTATCTACTGTTACCACGCTACCTAATGCTGCCAATACCAATACGTCTATATCCTGACCTAGTAATTCATCGTTAGTTATAGATTCACCTATATTAAAATCTGCTAATCTATTTCCATTTTTCTTCCATTGGCTTAATTCTCTAGCAGATAGTTCGTGCACATCAAAAACCCCTCCGCTTGAATCAGTAGCAGCTACTAAATTCCAGTTAGGACATTCTTTTTGCGCAATTTCAGAAAACAATGCACCAACATTACCGAAGCCCTGAACAGCAAATGTCAGTTTTTCTTTAGAATTATGTTCAAGTTCTTTGATAGTCTTTAGTACAATTACTCCACCTTTTCCGGTTGCTTCATTTCTGCCTTCACTGCCGCCATTTTTCAGGCTTTTGCCAGTAAAACTAGCTTTGGTTGTATCTCCAGTTAATTTCGAGTATTCATCAACCATCCAATCGATAATTTTTGAATTTGTATTTACGTCAGGAGCAGGTATATCTTTATGTGGCCCAATTTTTTTATAAAGTTTTTTGACATACTCACGTGATAACTCTTCTAACTCTTCCTCGCTTAACGACTTAGGGTCTACCCTAATCCCACCTTTACCTCCACCTAAAGGCAGGCCTACCGCTGCTGTCTTGAAGCTCATCAGAATAGCCAGAGCTTTAACTTCATCAGTATCGACATCGGGGTGAAACCTGATACCTCCTTTATAAGGTCCTAGTACGCTGGAATGTTGAACTCGAAATGCTTTATAGCTTTTACCAGTACTTAGACTTATTTCAGCTTCATGTACAGATTCAGGCTCTAATATTTTATTGGTTGTATCAGTATCGATACCTAGTTTTTTACTAATATTTTTAATGTTGTCTTGCGCACTTCTTAACATAAACACAGGATAACATTTTAATACAGTTAACTACTCAATTACGGTTTTTTCGTTCAAAAAATCATCTGCTCTATAGCCGATTACCCTTTTTCTATTAGAGTTCATTTTATCAAGCTTTTTGACCGCCATAGACATAGCTGGATTTTTACTAAATTTTTCCCGATTTTTTTCTATAGATCCCCAATATAGACCATCCCAAATGTCACACCAATCACCCTTCTCATAATGACTCATGCTTAAAATATAATTACTGCTACTTATCATAGGGTGGGATAGACTTTCGTTGCCAATTTCTCCTCCCTGACTAACTCCGTAAACATTTGGAACCATATTCCAATCATACCCATCTATTAATAGTTCAATAAACCAACGGTATATATCATCAGGGTGAAACTCACACAAAAACATTATATTTCCAATAATCATAAACCGCTCATTTTGCTGAATGTATGCTCTAGACTGGACTTTTTTAATAACATCATCAACTGGTGGAATACCAGTGGTGCCTTTGTACCAATCTGCTGTCATGCGTCTACTATGCCCGTAATTGTTTGAGGTTCTAATGCCCACATTATATTTGTAGTACAGTGCCCTCATATATTCACGCCAACCTAGTATTTGCCTAACAAAACTCTCTACAGTTTCTACTGATACACCTTTTTCTACTTGCTCCACGGTACTTTTAATTACGAATTCTGGTTCTAATAGGCCGACATTGAGCATAGGTGAGATTCCGCTATGGTAAGCCCAGGGTGAATCTCCATCAATAGCATCTTTATATAAATCGAAGTTTTCTAGCCTATTTTTAAGAAATTCATTAAACCAAGTTTCTGCTTCTTTCCTGTTGGTCGGCCAAGGAAAATCCTTAACTGATCCGGGGTTTTCGGAAAAATTTTGTTCAACGTATTTTTTTGCTTCTTCAACATAATTGTTTGAACCAAAAACTTGAAAAGTTGGCAGATCATGATTTTTTGGTAAGCGTTTACGTTTTTTTGCCTCGAAGTTCCATTTACCTTCAAGAGGCTTATATGTTTTAGGGTCAATTAAAATATTAAATCTTTCTCTCTGCCACTGATAAAAATCGCTGAATTTGGATTTTGCTTTATTTGCAAAAAACTTCTCGCACTCCTGATTAGACAGATAAAAACTTGGACTTTTTAATACTTCGTACTCTGGACCTTCAGGATGAGAACTGATAGCTGATACAAGACGCCTTCTAAGCACATCATCATTTAGCTCAAAGAAATATATCTTCTCAAAGTCTTTTAATTTTTCAATTATATCGCCTGTTTCAGTGAGTCTGTGCATTTCAATGTAATCAACTTGATATCCTACAGGCCATAGCTCCTCCTCCATATACCTGCGCATTGTAGAGCGATGAAAAATGAGTTTCTGTTTATGCATGTATGACCTGTACTGCTTGTCGGTACCAAAAAACAAAGGCTCCTCAACTAAAACAACTTCATCTATCTCTTTTGGTAAACTATCTGCTGCAAATAATTGATTTGGGTATAAAAGTAGCGCTTGTTTGTTCATCACATATATTGTGCCCTACCTAAAGAATTAGCACAAGGATTTTGCAACTTATATTTTAGCTACATTGATTCTGGTGCGTGTATTCCTAAGACAGCTAGCCCGGTCTTCAGTGTATCTGAATACTTAGAGATAAGACCTAGCCTAATTGTTTGTCTTTCATCACCAATAACTTTATTCTCTTCGTAAAATCTATTGAATGTCTGCGCTAACTCGTACAAATAGGTGCAAATATAGTGTGGCGCATACTCTATGGTCGCTTTAGTAATTTCAGTTTCATAATATGCTAACTTTCTAAGAAGACTACGTTCAGAGTCTTCATAACCCGAACTTTCCAACGCAATAATTCTACTATTTGCTTTTCTTAATATTGATCGTGCTCTGGCGTGTGCATATTGCAAATACGGGCCTGAGTTACCTTCCATTGCAATTGATTCCTGAGGGTCATATATAATATCTCCGCCAATCCTGTTTTTGACTAGAGCGTATTTAACAGCAGCCAAAACAACCTCTTCATTTTCAGC
>JAUIKH010000037.1 GCA_030430915.1 bacterium
TCCGGCAATAGAAATGGTTTCTAGTTTTCCTCTGCATACAGCTCGGCTCGTGCCGCGGTATAAATTAACCAAAGGATTAAGTTCTAATCAACTAAGGAGGTTTACAAAGTCTGCTTTTGAGCAGGCTACAGTCAAAGAAACTTTACCTACCTGGCTTGTTGAATCTAAAGGTTTTTTACCCAGAAAAGATGCATTGATGACTATGCACTTTCCAGAGTCTATAGAGTTGCTGAAAAAGGCCAAGCGTCGTGTAGCTTTTGATGAACTTTTTGAAATGACGCTTGCCAGTCAGCTAAATAAAATTGATTTTGCAAAAGAAAAAGCTGCGAATATACAATTTAATAAAGATTTGATTGTTGGTTTTGTTGATTCTTTGCCATTCAAGCTAACAGACGATCAACGTAGGGTTATCTGGGAGTCTGTACAAGATATGAAGAGTGGAGCTCCGATGAACAGACTGCTTGAGGGTGACGTTGGCTCTGGCAAGACAGTAGTTGCGGCAGCTTTAATGTTGAATGCAATAGCTGATGGTTATCAAGCTGTTTTAATGGCGCCTACTGAGCTATTGGCAATTCAGCATGAAAAAACTTTAAAACAATTATTATCAAATAAATATAAAAATAAAGTAATACTTCTAAGTGGCAGTATGAGTAAATCTCAAAAGTTAAGTATAAATAAAAAGATTGAGAGCGGCGAGGCGAGTATCATAGTTGGAACCCATGCTTTAATTCAATCAACTGTGAAATATAATAATCTAGGGTTACTTATAATTGATGAGCAGCATAGATTCGGGGTAGAACAAAGGAAGAGCCTACAAGCCAAAGCCAAGACGATGCCTCACGTCTTAAATATGACCGCCACACCCATCCCTAGAAGTTTGTCGTTAACTTTGTATGGAGAAATGGACGTTTCTATAATTGCTCAAAAACCTAAAAACAGAATAGATATCGAAACTCATGTAGTTCAACCTGAACAAAGAAAAAAGATTTATGAATCTATTAAAAAGTCTATAGATGATGGACGACAAGCTTTTGTAGTTTGTCCATTGATAGATGATAACCAGCTTAATTCTAGGCCTCTTGACGTTAAAAATATACATAAACAGCTATCATCCTGGTTCAGTAATAAAAAAATTGCACTCCTGCACGGTAAGTTAAAGCCTGCTGAAAAAGACACTATAATGAAAGATTTTGTAGATAAAAAATATGATTTGTTGGTTTCAACGACAGTCATTGAGGTAGGCGTAGATGTTCCAAATGCTACAACTATGGTTATTGAAGCGGCTGATAAATTCGGCTTAGCTCAACTACATCAATTGCGTGGGCGTGTTGGCCGTGGCGATCAAGCTAGTAAGTGTATTCTTGTATTAACTGAGAATGGTAATATTCCAAAAAGACTTAATACAATTGTAAACGAAAAAGATGGATTTAAATTAGCTGAATATGATCTTCAACTGCGCGGGCCTGGGGCTATTTATGGCCAAATGCAACACGGCGCACTAGATCTAAGAGTTGCGAAAATAACAGATACAAAGCTTATTTCTGAAGCTATTAATTCAGCTAAAGACTTTATTAAAAAAGGAGAAAGTCTGTTAGACTATCCACAGTTGAAGACTAAAGTTGATGAGCTGAGAGCAATAACGAATCTAAACTAAACTAGAATTTTAAAAAATTTTGAGAAAGAGCTATTAAAGATTGTTTTAAAGCGCTAATTATTTATTATGTATTCAGGAACAACACTAACAAACAAATCCGGAGCAATTTTGGGCACCCATCAAAAAGTAGATAGGGTTGCTTATAAACATTTGGTAAATTTAACAAATACGGATAAGTTTCCTGATATTAGTGATATTCTCCATTTTGAAGGAAAAAACGGCCCTGATGGTATAAAGAGAAAAAGCCCTGCTAAGGATGAGCCATGGCACTTTTATGACCCTTTCGACACTTCAGATACTCAGTTGTTAGAGTCAATGAGATCTCATTACAAAGAACTAGTAATAAAATTGAAAAAAGATCACCCTGAAAAAGCTGCTTTTGATGCGGCGTGGTTGGCACATGCAATTGTCGATGGTTTAACTCCAGCTCATCACTTTCCATATGAAGAAAAACTAGCTGAACTGAGAGGAAATAAAGTAGGAGAACGAGACTCAATTAAAAACAAATTAATAATCCCTGGCGACACTGTTAAAGAAAGCTTAAAAAAGAATTGGGCAATGTGGGGTTTCGGTGGCCTTATGTCGATGCATGGAATGTTTGAAATGGGTGTGGCCGTACTATTAGCCCCGATTAAAATGAATAGCTCAAAAGTCACAGAATCTGACATAGAAACTCTGGTTGATATAGGCTATGAAGAAGTTTTTAAAAGAGCAGCTAGAGAAATAGCCTTACTTGATATGTATGATAGATTTCATGAAAAAGGATGGTCGGTCAAATTATCAAGGGATGTCCGCAACCACCTAGGCCCTGTAATGATTAAGACTGTAACTCTAGCTTGGTATAGTGCCATGCGTGACGCCAAACTCCTCAGGGGTAAGAAGTAGAAACATTGACAACTATAAGCATAAGTAGTAAAATGATATTATGGTGAATTATACCTCCTTACAGGATGCAGAGGCATCTAACTTATGAGAATAATATCTGGTGAGTTTAAAAGTCGGATTATAAAAGATCCTAAAGGTAAAAGAACTCATCCAATGAGTGAAAAAATTAGAGGTGCACTGTTCAACTCTTTAGGTAATATACGGGATAAGACATTACTTGATGCATTTGCTGGAACAGGCTCTGTGGCGATTGAGGCGCTTAGTCGTGGAGCTAAAGATGTACATGCGGTCGAAATAAATCCTGATTCGTTTGAAACTCTAAAAGATAATAGGAATTTAGTAACAGACGAGTCAAGATTGCAAATACATAGAGCTAATGTGCGAACTTGGTTAAAAAATTATGATAGTAAATTTGATATTGTCATAGCCGATCCACCTTATGACGCCGTATCAATGAAAGCTTTGGAAACCGTATCAGAGTACGTCAAAGACGGAGGTATGCTAGTTGTGTCTTTGCCAGTAGCAGAAAACATATCTTTCAATAACTTCAAAAAGTTAGACGATAAAGTATACGGAAACGCCAAGCTGGTCTTTTATAAGAAGTTAAATTAATGTATAATAATTCAGATTCTGCGCGGATGTGGTGGAATTGGTAGACACGCTGGTCTTAGGAACCAGTGCCGCAAGGCGTGAAGGTTCAAGTCCTTTCATCCGCACCATAAGCAAAAACCCAGTGTACACTGGGTTTTTGCTTATGGTGAGATGAATGTAGATTTGAACCCTTGGGTCGGAGAGAGCCAGTGGCTCTCTGAGTTTTCCTATTTTAGACGAGCAAATGCTTATAGCTCTTTGCGAACATATTAAGCTTATGTTCTTTCATCCGCACCATTTTAAAATTAGTAATGGGTAATTTTAATTGCATAATAATCAATAAAGTTATAAAATCATCTGTACCATGAGAGAGCAATTACCAGATGAAGCACGGAATGAGAATACGCATATTCGAAGTCTTAGACCTGTTTCAACACCTGAAGAGATAAAACGTGCACATCCTGCAACTGATAGAGGGCTAGAAACAGTCGAAAATAGTAGAAGTGAGATAAGAAGTGTTCTAAATGAACATCCTAATTCAAGTGATAAGTTAGTTGTAGTAACAGGTGGTTGTTCAGTGCATGATGTTGATGAGGCTCTGGAATATACTGATTGGCTTGCACAACGACGATTAGAATATGGCGAAGAATTAGAGTTGGTTCAAAGAGTTTATTTTGAAAAACCAAGAACAACCATTGGCTGGGAAGGTTTGATTAATGATCCTCATCTGGATGAAAGCAACGATATTAATTATGGATTAATGGCAGCAAGGAAGTTATTGGTAAACATTACAGATAAAGGAGTGCCAGTTGGCACAGAATTACTAGACACAACCACAGTGCAATACTACGCAGGTTTAGTTAGCTGGGGCGCAATTGGCGCTAGAACCACAGAAAGCCAATTGCATAGACATTTAGCTTCGGGTCTATCATTTCCTATGGGGTTTAAAAACGGTACTGGGGGTAATATTAAAGTAGCAGTCGATGCTGTTAAATCGGCACAATCAAATCACCATTTCACAGCGATAGACGATGAAGGTAAGCTAGCAATCGCAACTACAGACGGTAACCCAGATTGCCACATAATATTACGCGGTGGGTCTAGCAACCCAAACTATGATGCAGATCATGTTAAACATGCCGCTAGTTTGCTAAAAGAGTCAGGACTGAATCAAAATATAATGATTGACGCATCACATGCAAACAGTCTAAAAAACCATAAAAATCAAATTGTGGTTGTAGAAGATGCTGCCGAGCAAATTAACAATGGCTCTAATTTAATCATGGGTGTCATGATAGAAAGTAACTTAGTAGAAGGCAAGCAAGATTTCAGACCTGGACAAAAGCACGAGTATGGGGTGAGTATTACTGATGCTTGTGTTGGTCTTGAGGAGACGGAAAAGATGCTACAAATATTAAGAGATGCAGTAAAAAAACGAAGAGAATTATAATTAAAGAATGAATTTAGAAATTGAATATGATGGTAAGAAGCCTTTTCTTTGTGCTACGCCTTCACATGAACTGGGCGAGTTTACTGCCAATACAAATAGAGGAAGAATTGCCTCAAGACATCTTAGGTTAACTGGGGTTAGCATAGAAACAATAAAAGAAATAGAGGATGGCGTGTTAGAGCCAGAGAATTTATTGCACTCTGAAAATGCTGAATCAAGCGAAGAAATCCCTTTTCTACATAAACCTATGATTCATACAGAGGTGCCTTATACAGGTAACGAACTATGGCTAGTTGCATCTAGCGTACGAGAAACTGCACCAGTTAACTATAAAGACTAATAGCTTTCTGTACTTGTTTTAGTGCTCGTAGTATAGGAAAATATAAGCAATGAAGACAAAACTAAATCCATATAAAGGTGCAAGAGATTTTTACCCGGAAGACAAGCTGTTTCAAGAATGGATGTTTAGTAAATGGCAAAAAATAGTCGAAAAGTACGGCTATGTAGAATACGGTGCACCAATATTAGAGCCTACTGAATTATTCTTGATGAAAGGTAGCGAAGAAATAATAAATGAGCAGACCTATACGTTTAAAGATAGGGGTGAGCGAAGCGTTACGATTAGAACAGAAATGACTCCATCGGTTAGCCGCATGATAGCTGCCCGTAGACAGGAGCTGGCATACCCTGTGCGCTGGTATTCTATCCCGAACATGTGGCGCTATGAGAGAATGCAGCGTGGTAGATCGCGTGAATTTTGGCAGTTGAATGTCGACCTTTTTGGCGTGGAATCTATAGATGCCGAAATAGAAATGATCCAGATAATTGATGAACTATTCCAATCGTTTGGCGCTAAACGCAGCTCTTACACGATTAAGATTAATAGTAGAGTTTTGGTTAACGAGATATTATCGGAGCTTGGGTTTAGCAAAGAAGCAAATGTAGAAATTGTCCGCTTAGTCGATAAAATAGATAAATTAAGCAATGAAGAATTTTTGAGTCGTTTAAATAAGCTAACTAATGATAAAAATACTAGCAATGAAATTATCAAACTATTTGCCGTTAAATCACCAAATGATTTGCCTGATAAGTTCGCTAAAAGTAAGCCTGCTGAGAATTTAGTGAAAATCATAAAATCTGTTAGCTCTATGGGGATTCTAAACTTGGAATTTGATTTAAGCCTGATGAGAGGCTTTGATTACTATACCGACATAGTCTTCGAAGTGTTTGATAACTCACCTGAAAATAATAGGGCGATGTTCGGCGGAGGTAGGTACGATGGATTGGTTGGACTACTTGGAGCTGACCCAGTAGCTACTGTAGGTTTTGGTGTAGGTGATATACCATTTAAAAACTTCCTAGAAGTCAATAAGCTGATTCCTAAGCTAAAACTGCCTGTTCAGGTAACTGTAATAGCAAAAGAAAACAACGATATGCCGTCAGCAAAAGCAGTAGCTAGCCAGCTAAGAGAGTGTGGGATTAATACATCTATAGACTTATCACAACGTAAATTTGATAAACAACTAAAATCAGCCGATAAAAGTAACGTAAGCTATGTGGTTATAGTTGGTAGGCAAGAAATATCTGATGAAAAATTCACACTAAAAAATATGATTTCGGGTAAAGAACAAAAACACTCAATAGAGCGTATTGCTAGTATTGTTTCAAGTTAAGCACTAGAGATAGCCTAAGTCTTCAAAACATCTTAGAGACTACCGCTTGATTTTGCCTGTATCAGTAACAATTACTAGTCAAACAGGCATTAAAACGAATAATCTGTACTTGGTAACAAAGAGTTTTTTATGACTCAGATTAAAGATACAGATGACAGGTAGAGATATACCTGTTAGAATATATGTAACTAACAAATGCAAGGCAATGCATTTAATAATTAAGAATAAACGATAAAGGTATTTATGAAATTACACACAGACAGAAAAGATGACAATAAGGCTATAGTTGAAATTACGGCTTCAACAGAAGAGCTAGCTAAGATAAAAACTAAAGTTCTAAATAAACTTGCTCCAAGTGTAAAGATGTCAGGATTTCGAGAAGGTAAAGCACCTATATCAATGATTGAAAAATCAGTAGACCAAGAAAAGCTGCAAACAGAATTTATTAATGAGGCAATAAACACTTTGTATATTGCTGCACTAAAAGAAGACAATCTAAGGCCTGTAGAACAACCTAAAGTAGAAGTAAAAAAGTTTGTCCCATTCAGTACTTTAGAAATAGTGCTAGAGATACCTGTAGTTGGAGAAATTAAATTGCCAGACTACAAAAAGACAA
>JAUIKH010000007.1 GCA_030430915.1 bacterium
AGAGAGGCTTTTTAAAAGCTTTATGTTTCTTGTTTTTAATCACGAAAGCCGATAACAGTAGCAAAACAACTAAAGCTAATGACGCTATAAGAACAGAATTAATATTAAACGCATTTATTTCTGTTTCTAAATCCGACTCGATAGCTGTTGCAAGTAGGGGTGTTATGTTCATTATTTATTTGTCCACCGTTTTTAATAATTGCTTATGCTTGAGTTTCACTATAACATGTAAGAAATAAGGGGGCAATTTTATTAGTTATGGGATGGTTTCAAAAGGATGCCGACAAAGTTCTTAAAGAACAAAAAGTTGATATTGGTTCTGGTCTTAGTTCTCAAGAAGCAAAAAGTAGGCTAGAAAAATACGGCGAAAATGCCCTGGAAGCTGGCAAAAAAATAAACCCAATTAGTTTATTTTTAAGTCAGTTTAAAGACGTTCTTATCATTATATTACTTATTGCTGCTTTAGTTTCTTGGGGGCTAAGCCTTGTTCATAGTTCAGAAAAAACTGATGTAAACCCTGTAGATAGTGAATGTGCTGTTATTCAAGAAAAACGAGTCTGTCCAAGTGAAGACGTTAAGGGTGCTCAAACTTCTGAAGTACATAAAGATGAAGAAGAGTCTGAAGGTGCTCGTGAAGCCCTATTAATTTTTGCAATCGTTATAGCAATTGCAGTTATAGGGTTCTTTAATGAATATAAAGCTGAAAAAACTGTCGAGGCTCTAAAAAAATTAGTCGGATCAAAAACGACGGTAAGACGAGACGGCAAGCCTACAGAAATTGATGCAAACGAAGTAGTGCCTGGGGACATAGTTCTGCTAGAGGAAGGTCAAAAGGTGCCAGCAGATGCGAGGTTGATTCAAATTAGGAATCTACAAATTAATGAAGCAAGTCTAACAGGCGAAAGTCTACCAGTAACTAAAAACGATAAAACAATTAGTAAAGATGTTTCACTTGGTGATCAAAAAAACATGGTGTTTGCAGGGACGTTTGTCACACAAGGAACAGCCGAAGC
Source organism: bacterium (assembly GCA_030430915.1). Classification (GTDB taxonomy): domain Bacteria; phylum Patescibacteriota; class Saccharimonadia; order Saccharimonadales; family SZUA-47; genus JAUIKH01. The sequence goes on from JAUIKH010000007.1 coordinate 1,014, forward strand.
AGTAATAGTTGAAACAGCTCAAAATACAGAGCTCGGTAAGATAGCTACGTTGGTAAATGATGTAGAAACTGAACAGACACCTATGCAGAAAAAACTGGATAATTTAGGTAAAAAGCTAGGTATTCTAATACTTGGAATATGTGCTGTTGTTTTTGTGATTGTGCTGTTCTTGGTTGATGAAGCTCAAGATAAAGATATGCTAACACGATTAGTCTTTGCATTTACTGCTGCGGTTGCTCTAGCAGTTGCAGCTATACCTGAGGGTTTAGCATTTGTTGTGAGAATTAGTTTAGCTTTTGGGGCTAGAAGAATGGCGGCTAAAAATGCCCTAGTCCGTAAGCTTAGCGCAGTTGAAGCCTTGGGCAGTACAGATGTAATTTGTTCAGATAAAACAGGGACGCTAACTAAAGGTGAGATGACGGTTAGGCATCTAGTTACAGGGGGCAAGCAAATTGATATAACTGGTACCGGATATGGTTTTGATGGGGGATTTCAAGTTTCGGGGAAAAATGTAAAATTAGACAATAATTCAAAAGAGCTATTGCTTTTGGGCTCCATATGCAACAATGCACGACTTAAAAAAGACATGGTCTTGGGTGATCCAACTGAAGGAGCATTATTAGTATCTGCAGGAAAGGCTGGCATGCAATATGAAAGTCTGCAGGATGAGTACAAAAGAGTCAATGAGGTGCCTTTCACTAGTGATAGAAAATTTATGAGCACTGTTAACAAAACTAAAAAAGGCTATATTGTGGCTGCCAAGGGTTCATTAGAGGCTACTTTAGATAGATGTACGCACTTCCTTGATGGTAGTGGTAAAACAGTGAAAATGAACAATAAAGATAGGAAATTTATATTAGATAAAAACCAGAAAATGGCTAGTGAGGCTCTTAGGGTGTTGGCGTTTGCCAAGAAAGAACTAAAGAAAGAGCCAAAGTCGAATAAAGAAATCGAATCAAACTTAACGTTTGTTGGTTTACAGGCTATGATGGATCCACCACGTGAAGAAGTTATAGAGGTGGTACATAGGGTTCAATCAGAAGCAGGGATGCGGGTTGTAATGATAACCGGTGATTATATAGAAACGGCAAAGGCTGTTGCTAAGGAAATAGGTATAGCGGGCGAGGCTATTAATGGCGTTGAACTTGAATCGATGAGTCAAAAAGAGTTTGAGAAACAAGTAGAAAATATTTCAGTTTATGCAAGGGTGAATCCAGAGCATAAAATAAGGATAGTTAAAGCTCTAAAAAAACATGGCCATCAGGTTGCAATGACTGGTGATGGGGTCAATGATGCTCCGGCTATAAAAGCAGCAGACATTGGGATAGCAATGGGCGTAAATGGTACAGATGCGGCAAAAGAGGCAGCAGACCTAATACTTCTAGATGATCAATTCCTGACTATAATAAATGCGATTGAAGAAGGTAGAGGGATTTTCGATAATGTTAGGAAGTTTGTAAACTTTTTGATTTCTTGTAATATTGCGGAAGTACTAGTGATACTTTTTGGAATATTGATTTTCAATAACCTTTTGCTTACTGCCGCTCAGTTACTGTTTATCAATATTGTTACGGACGGACTACCAGCTATTGCGCTAGGCTCAGACCCTACTCGCGCTGATGCATTAAAAGCTAAGCCAAAGGTATTCCAGGAGGCGATTCTTACAAAGAGAGTTTGGGCAGAGATATTTATATTTGGCTTCTTGATGACAGGAGTATTGTTACTTCAATATTGGTACAACAGAAACAATTTTGGTGAAGTAGCAGCTGTATCTGCTGCATTTACAGCCATGGTTATATACGAAATAGTACGCCTAGTTGATATTAGAACTGACTATAAAATTAAATGGTTTAGTAACCCAATGCTGACTGTGGCCATACTAATATCTGTAGTACTGCAGCTTTCTGTTTTATATGTTCCATCTTTTGCTGAGTACTTCCAAGTTGGACCAATTGCAGCACACGACTGGGTGATAATGGCAGCTGGCTCAGTTGTATTATTTGTGGCTATGAAACTTATTAACCCTGTTCTAGACAGGACAATTGGCAAAGAAATAGTAGCTCACTAGAGAGTTTTAATAAAATACTATTGACAAAAATTAAAGCATAAGCTATAATAGTGTCTAGTTGATAATAAAATAAAAAATCAACAAACAAAAATAAAATATAAAAAAAGAAAGGCAATGTAAATTATAAATCTTAAATAAAGATTATAAATATTAGATAAAACAAAAAAAGTTTAATCTAAAAATTACATTGAAAAACTATGGTTTTAGGACTATCAGATAAGAAATCCAAAAACTCTAAAGTTAAGTCTTCAAAAAAGAAGCAAAGTACACAAGCTCAAGAAGCTGCGGAAATGCTTAAAAAAATGGAAGACAAAAAAGCAGCTGGCGATTGCCCGTTTTGTTAGACGCTGTCGCTTATGAGAGGAGGTGAATCCTCCTCTCATCGAGCAGAGAAACTGTATAAAAACAGATTTCTCTGTCTGCTCACCTCCCATAAGGACAATATTTTTATAAGTAAATAATAAAAATATTAATAAAAATTTTGGTTGGAACGAGTAATTTTATAGTCGACTAGAATTGCTCGCAACCCATCAAAAGATTTCATAATGAAAAACAATAATTTAAATTTGTTTTTAGAAATCTAAATGTGTAATAATGTTTATGTTAAATAAACAAAACACAAAAAACATTAAAAATAAAAAACACAAAAAAGAAAGGAGTATGCTCTATTGCTTAAAATTTAGCCAAAAATAGCTAAATTATCGAGCTAGATACTTAAAAAATATCTAAAAAACGCAACAAAAAATATGATGAGCTACGAACGATCAGATTCAAAGAATCTTTTAGTCAAACTATATGACAAAATCTTTGAAGCCTAGAAATAGGTAATAAACCAAGAACTTCTTCGGTGACAAATTCAGTAAAAAGAATTGGTCAGTCAAAACCGAAGAAGTTTTTATTTACATGATAGAATTTAAACATGGGTCTAGATTTTACACACATTAAGGACGAACCAGGGTCAGCCATCTTTTTTATTCATGATGGAACTGAAGAAGGTGAAACTGATTTCAAACAACTAGTTAAAGAAGTCGCTAGAAGAACAAAAAAACAGATTATTCTGCTCTCTGCAGACGAAGAAAAGGCTATTAAAATTATAGATTTCTATGACTTAAGAGGTACTAAGTTTGTAATAATTGTAAGAGATGATGACCAGCTACATCATGTATGGTCAGATGGCGAAAGATTTGATCCTTCAGTTATTGCATACACAGCTCAGCGTGCTGGTTAATTTAGACTAGAATATATTATTATAAAGTGTTAAAATTTACCCCTGTTGGTAACTACTGTTACTAAACAAATTCGAGAGAGGATTCTCGAATTTGAGAGGAAAAGGCTTGATTGTACAGCCAACACTGTCAGGAAACTTATTTTACTGACAGTGTTGGCTGAATAGTCATCACACTTTGACGAGAGGCAGGATAGCTCAGTTGGACAGCCTTGAGCCAAGAATAAAATATAGCGCATTCGCTCTAGCCAACTGACAATATGTACGTTAAACTTTCAATTTAAGGCAGGATAGCTCAGTTGGTTAGAGCGCAGGACTCATAAGCCTGAGGTCGCGAGTTCAAATCTCGCTCCTGCTACCACTTTAGACCTCACAATATGTGGGGTTTTTAATTTGTAGTAAGTCATGAAATAGTTGTTTTTATCTTTTAAATTTTAATTCACATGTTTCAATGTTCGTATTTTTGTCAATGCATTCGTTGTACTGTAGTTCTCTGTATTCATATTTAAAATCATCATCAATAAATAAAAAGTTTATTATCAAAGAAATTAACAGTAGAAACAAACCAGAAAACAATAGAATCATTCCAAGTTTCCTGAACTTTATATTGTGTTTATGTTTTTTGGATTTCATAATCTATAATTATATTGTATGGCAAAAAGCAAAATATCAAATAAAAAAATCGTTGGCACCTCTATGCTTTTTGTCGGCGTATTAATGCCGCTAACTCAGTTACCCCAAATAGTCACACTCTACACAACAAAAGTAACCACTGGTCTTTCTTTAGAAACTTGGTTAATGTATTTAGTTTTGTGCTGTGTGCCTATTATCTACGGAATAGTGTATAAGCTGCCTCCGTTAATTATTTCTAATGTGTTGTGGACTATTGTTAATCTAGTAGTTATCATAGGCATAATTAAATTCGGTGTAATCCAAGATAGCTCTTCTTTTGAAACTTTAATTGCAGTTAATTCCATTGGAAAGTTTTTGAGTTTGATGAGTTTGTTTTTTATCAGCTCTGCATTCGTATTATTATCAATTGATTTATTAAAACCAGAATGAAAAAGATTTCAAAGATAACCAGTAAGCAGTTAGATAAATATTTTCTAGCTATTGCCGTATTTGGAATAATTGGCAGTGTAACTGTGTTTCGTAGTTATGCTAAAAGTAATTACTATGATATCCAACAGCCTGGTAGATATAATATTGGCGAAGCATTAGGTATTGATTTAAATGCCTATTATCTTGACAAAGGTGAGGAATTAAATATAAAGACTATTATAAATAGTAATCTCACTTATTGTTTGTATGGTTCATCGAAAGAAGAAGCCAAGGTAACATTTTCTTTTGGAAATATTACCAAAGAGAATAACTTTACCAATAATGGAGATAAAGTAAGTAAAATAATCTGTATTGAACCAGAAACTTCTGAAAATAAAGGTGAGTTTACCGTAAAGTCTAGTTCAGGGCTATTTATTTATAATATCCAAGTAAATTAAAATTTTCTAAAACGATAGAACTATATAGTGTATTAACAGCGTGAGCCCGACATGTAACTAACAATGATTTTATTTATAAACCAAAAATATCTTGCTTTGTGTTATTTTAATATATTTCAAGTTATCATTGTGTAATGAGCAGTAAGACTTATGTGTTAGCTATATCTGGTGGTGTAGATTCTGTTGTTTTGTTAGACAAACTTATTAAAAAACAGCCATCAAATATTAAGTATATTGTGGCACATTTTGATCATGGCATTAGAGATAATTCATATTTAGATGCAGAATTCGTTAAAACCTTGGCTGAAAAATATAAACTTGAATACGAAAAAGGATTAGGCTCTTTAGAATCAGATGTAAGTGAGGAGTCAGCTAGAAATGCTAGGTATGAATTTCTTAGGGAAGTAAAAAGTAAATACCAAGCAGAGGCTATAATAACGGCTCATCATCAAGATGATGTATTAGAGACTGTAGTACTAAATATTTTAAGAAATGCTAGCCCAAGAGGCCTAATAGGTTACAGTCAGCCTGATGTTTTAAGGCCGTTTATTAATAAAACAAAAGCTGAAATTTTAAAATACGCCAAGAATAATAAATTAAAATGGCAGGAGGACATTACCAACGAAAACACCGACTATACCAGGAATTATATTAGAAAAAACATAATTCCTAAGCTTGAAAATAATAGGCAGGACTTTTTATCAATTCGAGAAAGAGTTGCAGAAAACTACCAAGAAATTGATTATTTATCGAAAAAACTACTAGTTCAAATTATGCAAGATGGTCAAATCATAAGATCTAAATTCGTTAACCTGCCATTTGTCGTGCAAAAGCAGCTGTTTGCAACTTATTTTAAGATAAACAATATTGAATACACTAAAAATATGGTTGTAAATGCTGCAATTGCAGTTAAAGTATTACTGCCCAACAAGCATGTAGAGCTAAGCAAAAATGTAAAAATATATTCAAACAAGCAATCAGTTCTAATAAAATACCACCCTTGACATGTATAATTGTTATATTGGACGTATAAGGAGTTTAATAAACTTTTTGTAGTGCAGAGCTATTTTAACAGGAAAGATATCTAAGGAAACATAATTAATGGATAAAAAAAAGGCTAAAAGACCGCCACAAAAAAACAATAAACGTAACTTTAAAACAATAATTTTTGCAATTTTAATTGGTGGTTTCTTGCTGTTAGGACTATCTAGCTATAGCCAGAGTGAAGAACTTGAAAGTGTTGCATTATCTGAAGTTGTAAGTAGTGCGAATAATGGCGAAGTCAGTGAGATTGAAGTAATTGGTGATGAGCTAAAGGTGACTAAAAAGGGTGAGGAAGACCCAAGTGTTAAATCACTAAAAGAATCTGGCTCTACTCTGTACGAGCAGGGCTTAGAGACAAATGAACAAAATCAAGATATGGTGGTGTCTGTCACCAAGCCTGACAATAGTGGTGAAATTTGGACAAACGTATTATTTACATTAGCTCCCGTAATTTTACTTGGTGGTCTACTTTTTTGGATGATGAGAAGTGCTCAGGGCCAAGGTAATCAAGCTATGAGCTTCGGAAGAAGTAAGGCTAGGCTTTATGGAAACGAAAAAGAAAAAGTAATGTTCAAGAACATTGCAGGAAGCAACGAAGCCAAAGAAGATTTGGAAGAAATTGTAGACTTTCTAAAACATCCTAAAAAGTATGAAAATGTCGGGGCAAAAATTCCTAAAGGTATGTTACTAGTTGGTCCCCCAGGAACAGGTAAAACAATGTTGGCAAGAGCTGTGGCTGGCGAAGCTGATGTGCCATTCTTCAGTATTTCGGGTTCAGAATTCGTCGAGATGTTTGTGGGTGTTGGAGCATCTAGAGTTAGAGATTTGTTTGGTAAAGCTAAAAAGAATGCACCATGCATAATATTTGTTGATGAGATAGATGCAGTTGGCCGTAAACGTGGCTCAGGAATGGGTGGAGGTCATGATGAAAGAGAGCAAACACTTAACCAAATTCTAGTAGAGATGGATGGATTTGAACAAGGAGTTAACGTAATTGTATTAGCAGCAACAAATAGAGCTGATGTGCTCGACCCTGCCCTACTCCGTCCAGGAAGATTCGACAGGAGAGTAAACATTAGTTTGCCTGACCGAAAAGATAGAGAAGCAATATTAAAAGTTCACTTTGATAAAAAACCTTTGGAAAAACAAGTTAACCTAGATGCGCTAGCTGCAAAAACTGCGGGAACAAGTGGGGCTGATTTAGCTAATATTGCAAATGAATCCGCAATTATCGCTGCTAAACACAATAGAAAAACTATTACCCAAGAAGACGCTACTTCTGCTTTTGAGAAAGTAGCCATCGGACCTGAACGTAAAAGTAAGGTTATGAGTGATGAAGAAAAAGAATTAACTGCCTATCACGAAGCAGGCCATGCCATAGTTGGCCATGTATTACCAGATAGTGATGATGTACATAAGGTTACAATAATACCTAGAGGTGGTACGGGTGGAGTAACTTGGTTTATCCCAATTAAAGACAAGGTGCACCAAAGTATTGTCGAGTACAAGGATATACTTGCCAGAATGCTTGGCGGAAGGATAGCTGAAGAAATTGTTTATGGTCCAGATAGAGTAACAACAGGAGCAGGTAATGATTTACAGAAAGCTGCAGAACTTGCTAGAGAAATGATTACAAATCAAGGAATGGGAGACAAGCTTAGAAACCAAGTCTTTCATGTAGATGATGGAATGATGATGGACCGAATGATGCATGAACGTCAATATTCTGAAGAGACTGCAAAGATTATAGACAATGAGGTTGAGGATTTGATTTCTGAAGCCGCTAAACGTGCAAAAACAGTGATAAAACATAATATGAAAAAACTAGAAGAACTAAAAGAGGCGTTATTAGAAAAAGAAACACTGGAAGACGAAGAAGTAAAAAAGATATTTGAAGGTACTGTAATGCCTAAAGACGCGGCTCAATACTAAAAACATTAGAAAAATTAGTTCATTTTATACCTGTAAAAGTCTATACTTATAGGTAGATGAAAGCTGTAACAAACTATTTATTGATTGGTCTTGTTTGCCATCATGAGTTGCTTACACATTGCTATCCTTATAAGCGGGGACTTTTGGTGGTATGAAAAAAACAGTAACTAAGGCTACGCGTAGGATATCATTGCCAGGAGCAGCGACTCTGCTAGTTGTATCTATGCTATTTGCGCAGCTTTTAGGATTCTTGCGCACCATGATGGTTAATGGTAATTTTAGTCATTTGGGACCAGATAGCACTGATGCGTATTTTGCAGCTTTTAAAATACCAGACTTTTTCTTTTACACTTTAGCTGCAGGCGCTTTAGGAGTAGCTTTTATACCTATCCTCTCTGAAAGGTTGCAGAAAAACGACCGCAAAGGTATGTGGGTGCTTTCAAACAGTTTAATGAATCTTATGGCAATTATAATGTTTGTTGTAGGGTTGGGCATGCTTTTCGGTGCTAGGTGGCTAATGAATATTGTTGCTCCAGATCTGTCTCCTGAACAAATGAATAATGCGGTGGCAATTCTTAGGATTATATCCTTTAACCCATTGTTGTTCACGATTACAGGAGTTTTAACCAGTTCTCAGCAGACTTTTGGTAGGTTTTTCTTTTTTGCTATGACTCCGATTGTTTATAACATTAGCATAATATTAAGTATTTTTATTTTTAGAGATAACATAGGGCTGGTTGGTTTAGGTGTAGGTGCCTTTATTGGCGCGTTTTTATCTTTTGTCGTAGCTACATTTGGCTTAAGGGGCTTAAACTATCACTGGAGGCCTACTATAAAATTCAAAAATACAGACTTCCGTAGAATATTACGTCAGCTTCCACCTCGTGCACTAGACCAGGGTATTGATTCTGTAAACTCTATCGTTGAGACAAACAGGGCAAGAGCTCTTGGTGAAGGGTTTGTGTCTTCATATGAAAATGCTTTTACCTTACATACGGCACCAATATTTTTAATAGGTTCGTCTATATCTATTGCTGCGTTTCCCCGACTAAGCGAAAGATTAGCACAGGGTAGACCTGATTTATTCAGAAAAGATTTCTTAGACGTTCTTAAAACTCTAATGTGGCTTAGCATACCTGCAGTAATTGTAGCTTACTTTTGTAGGGGCTACTTAGCTAGATTGATTTTTAAGCGTGGAGCGCCAGACATTGCATTAATATTAGGGTTTTTATCAATAGCGATATTCTTTAGAATTATCTATACTTTGTTATCCAGATATTTTTACGCTCACAAAGATACTGTAACACCACTGCTTGTTTCAATATTTGCAATTGCTTTAAATATAATTTTAGCGTTTGCACTAGCCAGGCCTGAATCCTATGGTGCTGCTGGCTTAGCTCTGGCTCAATCAATTGTTGCAACAGCCGAAGTCACGGTTCTATTTGTCGTAATAGTTCTTAGAGATAAACTAATGTTTAATCGGGATTTCTGGTCTTATGTTAGTAAGTTAGTCAGTGTTAGTGGATTTACCTTAATATCTGCATTTATCATGGTTAGCTTAATACCACTTAATTTAAACGATACGGGATTCTTTGTTTTAGGATTTAAATTGAGTCTTATCATTATCGTTGTATTAATGGTCCATTTATCAGTTTCTGCACTATTCGGTCTATCTCAGGCTAAATCTGTAATAAACAAAGCCAAAAATATCATTTTGTCTCCAGTTAAAATATAAGTTTCTACCTCTGTTATTTTTAATAATTAAATGGTATAATTGTGCGAATGACACAAGAAAATATCAGGAACTTTTGCATTATTGCTCATATTGATCATGGTAAATCTACGCTAGCTGATAGATTATTAGAGATTACCGGCGCTGTGCAAAAACGTGAGATGAAGGAGCAACTTCTAGATAAAATGGATCTAGAAAGAGAGCGAGGTATTACAATAAAACTAGCGCCAGTTCGCATGAACTATAAGGGTTTCCAGCTTAATTTGATTGACACGCCCGGCCATGTAGATTTTAGCTACGAAGTATCTAGGAGTCTGCAAGCTTGCGAAGGAGCAATTCTAGTTGTTGATGCAACTCAAGGTATACAAGCTCAGACTTTAGCGAACGTATACTTGGCTCTAGAGGCTGATTTAAAAATAATTCCGGTTCTTAACAAAATAGACTTACCAGCTGCTGATGTTGATAAAGTCTCAAAAGAAGTTATTTCTCTTTTAGGTTGTGACAAGGATGAAATTATCTCGATTAGTGCAAAAACAGGAGAAAAAGTCGATCAGCTACTAGATACAGTAATTGAAAAAGTTCCGTCTCCGAGCGGAACTGTAAATTCACCAACGAGGGCTTTAATTTTCGATAGTTTCTATGATGAATACAGAGGTGTTGTTTTGTACGTGAGAGTTTTTGATGGTCATATTAATAAGTCTTCAAACATAAAAATGATAGCGACTAAGTCTGAAGGCGATGCGCTGGAAGTTGGGTCCCTAAACCCCGCTATGAGCAAGTCTGAATCATTACAAGCAGGTGAGATTGGGTATATTGTCACAAGCTTTCATGACACATCAGAGGCAAGAGTAGGCGATACTGTTGCGTTAAAAAACCAGAATCCAGAAGCTCTAGAAGGGTACAAAGAAGTCAGGCCATTTGTATATGCAGGATTCTTTCCTAGCTCTAATGAGTTTTATCCTCAACTAAAGGATGCAATGGATAAACTAAAGCTGAGTGATTCAGCGCTGGAATATAAGCCAGAAAACTCTCCGGTTTTAGGACATGGTTATAGAGTTGGATTTTTGGGGCTACTTCACTTAGATATTGTGAAAGAAAGGATAGAACGAGAGTTTAGTATTGACTTAATCGTAACTAATCCATCGACTGACTATAAAGTCATAACTAGCTCTCTAGAAGAATTAGACATTACGTCTGCTTCGCAGATGCCTCCACAAAGTGAAATAGAAGAAATAAGTGAACCATGGATAATTGGAGAAATAGTTGTACCTAAAGACTATGTTGGGGCCGTCATACAGTTAATAAGTAATTCTAGAGGGCTACATAATAACGTAAGCTATGTTGAAGACCAGTTAGCACTAGTTAAATTTGAAGCTCCATTGGCAAACTTACTTACTGATTTTTATGATAAATTGAAAAGCCAAACTTCTGGCTATGGTAGCTTTAATTATGAATTGGATAACTACAGGGTACAAGATTTAGTCAGAGTAGATTTCTATGTTGCTGGGGATATTGTAGAAGCATTGAGCGTAATTTGTCACAAGTCTGAAGCTCAAGCGTTAGGACGTGAAATAGTTGAAAAATTAAAAGGTATTATTCCTCGTCAAAACTTTAAAGTGGCAATCCAAGCTGCTATAGGTGGTAAATTTATAGCAAGAGAAGATATCAGTGCTTATAGAAAGGACGTGACAAGTGGACTATACGGCGGGGACGTTTCAAGAAAGAAAAAAGTTTTAGCTAAGCAAAAAAAAGGTAAAGAAAGACTAAAACGGTTTGGTAAGGTCGATCTACCAGCAGGAGTTTTTACAGTTTTACTAAAAAGAGACTAGTAACTATAACGCCAACAATTGCTACAATATAATGGATGAATCACGCTAGTAGTTTATTATTATGCAAGACATACAAAGTAGCATACATACAGCGCATAAAAAGTAAGAGAGAACTCAAAGAATAATGGACAAACAGAATTTTATAACATGGGCCAAAAAGCTGGAATCTACCTATCAAGCCAATGAAGAAGTCCGTAGTAGTTTATCTAAAATTGATCTAATAGCTATTGTAGGTCCAACAGGGGTTGGCAAAACAACAATAATTGATTCACTAGGGTTGCCTTATGTTAAGAGTGATGTAACAAGAGCTAAAAGGCCTGGTGAAAAAAAGGATAAAAATTACCATTTTAGAGATGACTATTTAGAAATGTTAAAAGAAATAAAAGATGGTAAGTACGTACAGTTTGTAGTAAGTGGTTCAGGAGAGTTCTACGGCACGAGAGCATCTTCTTATCCTAAGCAAGGAGCTTGTACCATGGCAATTTTGGCTCATGCAATTCCGGACTTCCAAAAAATGGGATTCAATAGAGTTTTGCCAGTGTTTATTATGCCTCCTGGTTATGTTGAATGGATGCGTAGAATTGGAAATATACGATCAGGTGATATTAATGAAAGGATTACTGAAGCTATAAAATCTATGAATATAGCAATAAGGGATGATCACTTTAAGTTTGTGTTAAATGATAGTCTTGATCTCGCAATTAACGACATTAAAAAGATTATTGCTGGAGAACCAGTTGATAATCACAGGACATTATTAGCAAGAGAAACAGCAGACGTATTATTAGAAAAACTCGGAGATCAAAACGATGATGTGTATTTCGAAAATGAATAAGAGAAAAAATGATTAATCAAAATAGCCATAAAATAATTACAGACTTACATGCTGCTGTCGCTGCTTATAAGATGCCAGAAAATGCTAAAAATTTAGTTGGTTCAGGGGAACTAATTGTTATATGTGGAGTGACTGCTGCTGGTAAAAATACCATTGCTGACTATTTAATAGGCCACGGTAATTATCTCCATGTTGTCTCTCATACTACTAGAAAACCCAGAGAAAACCACGGAGTAAAAGAAGAAAATGGTCGAGAATATTGGTTTGTTGAACCTATAGAGATGCTAGAAATGATAAATGACCAAAATTTCATAGAAGTTAAAGCTATACACGGGGAAACATGTTATGGCACAAGTATTGAAGCAGTTAAAAACGTAATATCTGCAGGTCTACATCCAATTATGGAAATTGATGTTCAGGGTGCGTTGGAACTAACTGAGGTTGTGCCGAAGTTAAGACCCTTGTTCATATTACCGCCTACCTATGAAGTGTGGATGCAGAGACTTGGCAGTAGAGGAAATATAAGCGATGGCGAGAAGGATAGAAGATTTCGTAGTGCAAGTATGGAGATAGAGACAGCTTTAGATCACTCTTCATTTACTTTACTTACCAACCACGAGGTGGAAATGACTGCAAGAGAAATCATGAATGGTATTGATACGAGCGATCAAGCCCAGGCTGATCGTAGTGCACTAGCAAGTGAACTACTGGAAACCTTAAGAAAAATGTAATCTAGCACTCTTGTTCTTTGACTGCTAAGTTGTTAAAATATATGTATTGTGACAGATAGACAAGAAAAAATACTAAAGTCTATAGTTGAAGAATATGCAGAAGTAGCAAGTCCTGTTGGTTCGCAACTTCTAGCCAAAATATTTAGTGTATCAAGTGCAACTATTCGTTCAGAGATGGCTGAGCTAGAAAAGCAAGGATTTATAACACAGCCGCATACTAGCGCTGGTCGAATACCTACTGACAAAGGCTATAGGTACTATGTAAATAACTCATTAGAGGAAAAACCAGAGAAAAATACCGGAGCTGAAAGAGCGCTTACTGCTAGAATTGGCGACGGTGGTGTCCCAGACCGTGCTATTAGAAATACAGTTGATACATTAGTAGAGCTGACGCAAAACCTAGGACTAGCCACCATAGGCAAGCAATTATATATGAGCGGATTATCGAATTTGTTCGGGCAACCAGAATTTATGTACCCGGGTCAAGTCCAAGAAGTAGCTAGATTGTTGGATAATATGGAGCCTTGGCTGCGTGAGGCAGCTCCGAACGAACCACTGAGTGTATATATTGGACATGAGAATCCTATCGGCAGAAATAGCGGATGCTCATTAATTATTTCTAGGTTTAGTAGCCCATATTCAGATAAGAGTTTTATTGGAGTTTTGGGTCCTACAAGACAAAGCTATAAGGAAGTGATGAGCTTAGTTAAAAATGCCGGGCGCATGCTGGAGGACTCTCTCCATGAGTAGCTATATAATTGACAAGCAAATGTTTGAGCAACCAGGATTTATAACTTTATACGATGCTTGGTCGGAAGTATTTAGTAAAGATTTTGAAAGTGGAGGGTTTAAACTGTCTCCAGAAGAAGCAATAAAAATAACTAAAGACGCTAAAAAAGAAGTAGAGCTAAGTGGGGTAGAGCTACAAACTATCAGACAACTAGAATCCATAGCCTGCCGATACGCACAAGTAATGCCAACATTCATAGAAGAAAGAGTAGAGAATTTTTAATATGACCAAGAAAAAACAAGATAAAACTGATTATAAGAAAGTCTCTGAAGAGCTAGCACAGGAGAATGCTCAACTCAACGACGCTCTATTAAGAGAAAGGGCAGATGCTACAAATGTTCGTAAAAGGGCAGAAGAAGAGCGGGCTAAATTAGGAAGCTTCTATAAAGCTTTGGTTATCAAAGAGCTGCTACCGGTTATTGATAATTTTGAAAGATCACTCAAGGCTGTGCCTAAAGAATTAGAAAACAACGACTACGTAAAAGGCGTGCAAGGTATTAATAAACAATTTGAGCAAGCGCTTAATAAACTAGGTGTCGAACGAATTAAAACAGTTGGTGAGCTTTTTGACCCCGAGCTTCATGAAGCAGTTACCATGGAAGAAGGAGAAGGAACAAAAGAAGTTATTTCAGAAGAGCTACAAAGTGGATATAAGACCGAAAATGATGTTATACGCCACGCTATGGTCAGAGTAAAGCTACAATAGTCTTAGTATGCAAGAGTTTAATAATATCTATAATAGTTCTTGAGCAGAAAACAATCTAATATTTAAAATGCTTGACGAAAAATAGGTGAGCATGCCGGTTATATAATTTGGGCGACTGAATTTAAGGCAATGATGAATGCTCCTCCAAGACACGGCATATTAGTTGAAGAGTCAGAAGATTCAGAAGATTTAGTAGCTTCAACCATAAATAACAACTTAGACACTTTGGAACAATAATTAGCACTCTTAGTACTTGACTGCTAAGTTGAATGTGATAAACTAGATTTAGCACAGTACTTAATAGAGTGCTAACTAAAGCAAATTAATAGTAATATTTTATAGAAAGGGGCAGCTAAGGGATAAGAGTAACCCGCAGAAACGATTTATTCGGTTCTTCGGTGTGTCGAGAAAAACCGTAGGTTTGTCTTGAAAGCCTTGGCAACAAAAAAATGGGGAAGATAATAGGAATAGACTTAGGAACAACGAACAGCGCTATGGCTGTAATGCAGTCTGGTAAGCCAGAGATTATTGCTAATAGTGAAGGTAATAGAACAACACCAAGTGTTGTGGCCGTAAACAAGAAAGATGAGAGACTTGTGGGTCAGGTGGCACGTCGTCAACAGGTGACTAACGCAAAAAATACCGTTTATGAAGTTAAGCGTTTAATAGGTCGAAAATGGACAGATAAAGAAGTCCAAAAAGATATCAAGCTTATGGGCTATGAAATGGTCAAAAGCGGCAGCAGTGTAAAAGTTAAAATGGGAGACAAGGAATACAGTCCTGAAGAAATCAGTGCGATGGTGTTAGGTAAGCTTAAGGCAGACGCCGAGGCTTTCTTGGGCGAACCAGTAACAGAAGCAGTAGTAACGGTACCAGCATATTTTGATGATTCACAGCGACAGGCTACTAAAGATGCTGGTAAAATTGCGGGACTTGAAGTTAAGCGTATTATTAATGAGCCAACGGCAGCAGCGCTAGCATATGGACTAGATAAAGAAGGTAAAAAAGACGAAAAAATAGCCGTTTATGATCTTGGAGGAGGTACCTTTGATGTCTCTATCCTTGAATTGGGTGACGGGGTTTTTGAAGTTAAAAGTACAAATGGTGATACCCATTTGGGTGGAGCAGACTTTGATCGTGTAATAGTTAACTATTTGGCGGATGAATTCAAAAAAGAACACGGCATGGATATATCTGACGACAACGCAGCAATGCAGCGTCTACGTGATGAAGCAGAAAAAGCTAAAATTGAATTGTCAACTGCTCAAGAAGTTGATATTAATCTGCCTTTCTTGACTGCAGATGCCGATGGCCCAAAGCACTTCGAACATAAATTATCACGATCAAAGCTAGAAAGCTTAGTCGGAGACTTAATAGATAAGACTGCTGCACCATGCGAAAAAGCTCTGAAAGATGCAAAAGTAAAAGCTAGCGAGATAGATGCTGTTGTATTGGTTGGTGGTATGACAAGAATGCCTTCAGTTCAGAAGAAAGTCAAAGAAATTTTTGGCAAAGAACCCATGAAAGGTGTGAATCCTGACGAAGTTGTGGCTATAGGTGCAGCAATACAGGGTGGTGTGCTAGCTGGAGATGTTAAGGATGTGTTGTTGCTTGATGTAACCCCGCTATCACTTAGTATTGAAACTATGGGTGGTATAGCTACGAAGCTAATAGAACGAAACACAACTATCCCAAGCAGTAAAAGTGAAGTTTTCTCTACTGCAGCAGACAATCAGCCACAAGTTGAAATTCATGTCGTGCAAGGTGAGCGTGAAATGGTATCTGACAATAAAACACTAGGTAGGTTTGTTCTAGACGGGATAGCACCAGCACCTAGGGGTGTTCCTCAAATTGAAGTAACATTCAATATTGATGCCAACGGTATCTTAAATGTTACAGCAAAAGATAAGGGAACAGGTAAAGAACAGTCAATAACCATTCAAAACAGTGGTAACTTGGACAAAGAAGAAGTAGAAAAAATGGCAAAAGATGCCGAAGCAAATGCTGAAGCGGATAAGAAAAAGCGTGAGTCTATAGAGTCTAGAAACCTGCTTGAAAATAGTGTCTATCAAACTGAAAAATTCTTGAATGACAATAAAGATAAAGTTTCAGAAGAGGATAAAAAAACACTAGAGGATGCAGTCAAAGAAGCTAAAGAAAAGTTAAAGGATGAAAAAGCTGATAAAGATACTCTAAGTAATGCAGCTAAAGAACTCACAGATAAAATGATGCCAATAGGGGCTAAAATTTACGAACAAGAAGCTAAAGAAGGTGAAACTGAAAAAGCCGAAAAAAAGGATTCTGAAAAAAAATCTAAAGACAAAAAAGACAAAGACGGACCAGTAGAAGGCGAAGTAGTAGACGACAAGTAAATAAAAGTATATAGTAACTTAATGTGAATAGAGAAATCCCATCTAAATCAGAAGTGGTGGATGTGGCAGATTTGAGCATTTCGTTAATTGACAGAGTAAGTAGCTGTCAAGGGCAAACAAACAATAACGGAGATCAGATAAGCGCTAAAAGTGAATACCAGCTTGGAGCTAGATCTGTTTTGCAACTGTGTACTTTAAACGACAGCAGTAATAAGCGTAGCTGGCCAGATTTTGAAGCTAGCTTATACGAGGGACATGGTAATGCTGACTATAATGGATGGGAAGCCAAAGAAACAAGATATAGATTCAAGAGTGAAGGGCTTGTACTGCCTAAATATTTAGTCGAGGTTGAAATATCTGATGTGGTATTAGACTTAGACAGAAAAGTAAAAAGTCGAGTACCAATGTTTGGAAACGAAGCACAAAGAAGAGTATATGCTTCAATGAAGAGGCGTGAAAGAAGAATTTTCTCAAAAATAGCAGAAACAGTTTTTGATGAATATGAGTGCAATGAATATAAACTAGCGCTAAGTAAATGTTCTAAAACAAATAGAATCAAATCAGACATTAACTAGTAACAGAAAAGATAATTTTGCTATCATGCTTATGTGGGTAAAATTAAAAAAATCAGAGTAAAGATTAAGAAGTACTTTGCTGAACAACCAAAGATGATTGTCCCTGCTGCTATTTTTCTTTTTATTGTTGTCTTATCGGGTGTTGAGTTTGTTAGGGCTAGCATTTATATTTCTAAAGCAAACGAATATAAAGAGTCTGCAAAAGTAAGTATTGTGGTGGATAGTGCAAGTAAGTTGAGCTATCAATCGGAGTATATAGAATCATCTACAATGTGTTCTATAAATCTTGATGATTTAATAGCGAAATCAAATCAAGCGTATATTGACCCCGTTAAAGAGAGTAATGACCCTGAAATTGTAATGAAAGAATTATCTAATTTAGTGAAACAGGCCGCACCATCACCAGAATTTAATTCAATTATGCAGTTCATACCAAGGGTTTATGAAGCAAGAAAAATTAGTCGACAAATGGAGTCGTCACTTTACGAAATAGCGAAACTTACGAAACAGGATGGTCGTTCTATGTATTGCTCAAATGTAGCTGGTGTTTTATCTGAAATATATTTTATTGATGATCTAAGTAAGCCCGAGGCAGTTAGCGCACTACATGTTGGTCAGGTTGAGAACTTTCAAGTTAATTCTCAAAATGCACTAGACGCAATTTCTAAAATTGAACCTCCTGAAGAATTTGTCGAGAATCACAAAGCTTTAGTAAGTCTGGTAAGTAAGCTTAAAGGTGATCTAAAAAATAATACAAATGATTACGTAGGTTTTAGTAGAGTTATTAACGAAAATCTAAAAGTTCTAAAAACCGAGCTAGAAGATTTGAAACAAAAATCAGTTGACTTACAATCTAGGCCACAAGAAATACTATTAAGATCTAGTTTGTTACAGTAGCTTAATCTTCAGGTACTAGGCTTTCTTCTAGAACTTTTATGTTTATGAAGTCTTGTTCAACAAGGTAGCTTTGAATTTTTTTATCATATCCAGTAGCTACAACTAACCCTACTATTATGAATAGTATAGCAATAGATTTCTGAAACAATCCTCGAGGGTCTGATAACCAGCCTATTTTATCTAGCAAACGCTTACCAAGTAGTGCAATACCTAACAAGGCGATTGCAAGACCGACACAGTACATAACCAAATATATCAGCCCTTTTGTTGTATTTTCAGGCAAGACGGTTGCTATTACCCATGCATACATAGGACTACAACTGCTAAATACAGGGCCTAGAGCTAACCCGGTTAGTATTGCAGATAGGTTATGATTTTTTGCTTGGCCCGCTTCTCCTAGAAGTTTTTGAGATTTTGACTGTAAACCAATTTTTATAATTATTTTATCCCAGAAGTCAGGGAACAGCATTGCTAGTCCAAGAGCAATTACAATTCCACCAGACAAATATGACCATACTTTAGGCTCAATTCCGATCAACGAAGTAGATGCTTTCAGAAGCAGTGTGAATGCTATTAAAGATAGTACTAAGCTGGCCGTAATTATGTAGGGTCGTTTTTTGTCTTCCTTGTCAGCAAAACTGCCGCCTATAATTATTGGCAACAAAGGGAGTATACAAGGAGCAAGAACACTCAAGAAACCTGCCACTAAACTTAGTATGGCTACTAAAAACACTTATTGTCGCCTTATTGAATCCCACCGAGGGCTTTGTCTGTGCTTGTTGCTGACCACTTAGCTATTTGAGAACCATTATCATTAAACTGAACAAAAGTGTATTGTGTGGTTACGCCGAAATCCTTACGCAGCTGAGTTTCTTTATCAAAATCTGCCTCGATTATAACTGTGTTTTCGGGTATTTGAGATAGGTCAGATTTGAAGTCTTTCTCTATTGATTTGCATATTGGGCACCAACTAGCATGAAAAAAGTAAACTTTCTTAGAATTAGTATATTTCTCAGAATTACTCTCATATTCAGCTACTGTTATATATTCACCCTGTGCTTTGTTGTTTTCTGCTGACTCTAAATTTTCTGGGCTAGAGGGAGAAGTTGTTTCACTCTCCGCCACACTAGCAGTACTAGATTGTGAGTTTGTAGATAGGCTTTCATCATTATTGTTATCGTTAATAAAAAAATAACCAACAACGACTAAGGCTATTAAGACGATTATTGCTATAAGAATTTTTACTGATTTATCCACTTAATGTACTCCATTTAGTATGACTTAATTATATACCATTAGCTATATAAAATGTGTTAAGGCTTAAGTATTCTACAACAGCATAAAACCACCTAAGTTCGTATACTGTATATATGCATCAAAACCTTAGCCTTGCTATTTTGGATAAAGGAAATTCTGTATTTTTAACCGGTCCGGCTGGTTCTGGTAAGACTTACGTGCTAAACAAATTTATTAGACAATCAAGACAAAAAGGTAAAGTGGTGGCTGTAACAGCATCAACTGGACTGGCTGCAACTCATCTTGGGGGTAGTACTGTGCATTCGTGGTCGGGGATAGGAATCAACGAAGAGTTAAACAAAAGATTTATTGATGAAATGAGTAAATCTAGAATGGACAATATTTCAAAAGCTGACATTTTAATAATTGATGAGGTTTCTATGCTTCATGATTATAGGCTTGATATGATTAATCAAGTTTGCAAACAAGTTCGAGCTGACTCGTCTCCGTTTGGAGGACTTCAGCTAGTTTTGTCTGGTGATTTTTACCAGCTACCGCCAATTAACAGAGCTGACTCAAAGCAAGGTGATTTTATAACTACAAGTGAGTCTTGGGAAGAATTAGATCCAGTGATTTGTTACTTAGAAGAACAGCACAGACAAGAGGATGATCAGCTTTTAGAAATACTTACAGCTATGAGGAATAATGACCTAAGGCGGAGGCACGCTGAGGCTTTAATGAATCGAAAAAGTGTACGTATACCTTTTGATCCTCCAGTTACTGAGCTTTATACAAAGAATATCAATGTAGACAGTGTTAACAATACAAAACTAGATGCAATGGATGGGGACGTTCACGAGTATGAAATGACCAGTACAGGCCGAAAAGGTGCAGTTGAATCGCTCAAAAAATCTTGCTTAAGTCCAGAAAAGCTACAACTCAAAAAAGGTGCTTTTGTCATGTTTGTTAAGAATTCTACAGAAAAGAAGTACGTTAACGGAACCCTAGGCACAGTTACAGGATTTGATAAGCATACAAATTATCCAGTGGTAAAAACTAAAGACGGTAAAACAATTAATGTCGAGCCAGATACATGGGAGATGCGGGATGGGGATAAGAAGGTAGCTTCGTTGACACAAATTCCACTTAGACTGGCTTGGGCAATTACTGTTCACAAAAGTCAGGGCATGACTTTAGATGCGGCACATATTGATCTAAGTAGTGCGTTTGTACCAGGTATGGGCTACGTTGCTTTATCTAGGGTTAGAAGTTTAGACAACCTAACTCTTGGAGGTCTTAATAATATAGCTCTTAAAATTCACGAAAACGCTTATTTAATCGATGAGCAACTTAGAAGTAAATCTAACAAAGATTCTCAGAAATATAAGCACCTAGAAAAAGACTATTTAAAAAACCTGTCAAAAATATCTGATAAAAATAATGATAAAAATAATGATAAAAATTCATGGCAATCTAAGCTAAAAAAAATGAGAAAAGATTTCCCAAACGCCTATAAGCCGTGGAAGGAAATAGAAGATAAGAGTCTTTTGAGTTTATGGGCGGAAGGCAAGACGATTAAACAATTGTCTAAAACCCTAGGAAGGCACGAAGGCAGCATAAGAGCAAGGTTAAAAAAGCACTTTGGAGATGACATTTTTCAATAGCTTTTAACTGGCACTCTAAAGCTCGAAGTGCTAAAATAGTGTATATGATTGATTTCTTAGAGTATTTACCCAGTTTAGTTATGGATAACATAGAACAAAGGAAAAAACGTAGATGAGTAAAAGAGATTATTACGAAGTTTTGGGCATCTCAAAGGGGGCTTCGGATGATGAGATAAAAAAAGCTTTTAGACGCAAAGCAATAGAATTACACCCAGATAAAGAGGGTGGCGATGAAGCAAAGTTCAAAGAAGTAAATGAAGCGTATGAAGTTTTAAAAGATTCTCAAAAACGTCAGAGATATGATCAGTTTGGTCACGCCGGTGTGGGTGGTGCTTCTGGTGGTGGTAATCCTTTTGCTGGATTTGGTGGTCAAGGTCAAAATGTTAATTTTGACTTTGGCGATATGGGAGGATTTGGTGATATATTTGGTAGTTTTTTTGGGGGCGGCGGTCAGCAACGTCAAAGTAGACCTAAAAGAGGTCGTGATGTTGAGATGGCTTTGGAGCTGGATTTTGAAGAGGCCGTATTTGGAGTAGAGACGGAAGTTAAGTTAAATCTGAACGATACGTGTGAACACTGCAAGGGAAAAACTGTTGAGCCGGGACATCAAATGAAAAAGTGCGACACCTGTAAGGGCTCTGGACAAGAGGTGCGAGTTGCGAAAACTATTTTTGGCAACATACAGCAGGCTGTGACGTGTCAAACTTGTAGAGGTAAAGGTGAGATTCCTGAGAAAGATTGTAGCGTATGTGGAGCTACAGGCGTTCAAAGAAAAGATAAGAATGTGAAGATTAAAATCCCGGCTGGTATTGATGATGGGGCAGTAATTAGGTTAAGAGAGTATGGTGAAGCAACTGCTAACGGTAATAAAGGTGATCTATATGTAAATATTAGGGTTAAGCCGCATAAAGAATTCACGCGTGAGGGGTTGTTAATACTGAGTAGTGTCCATATTGATATGGTAGATGCAGCACTAGGAACAGAAACCGAGATTAACACAGTTGATGGTCCAGTTAAAATGAAAGTCCCAGCGGGCACACAAAGCGGGACTGACTTTAAATTATCAGGTCATGGCGTACCACACTTAAAGAGCGACAAGCGGGGCTCTCATATCGTTACTGTTGAAGTGGATACTCCTGTCAAACTAAACAAGCAACAAAAAGAGTTATTAGAACAATTTAAAAATTCAGACAAAAAGCGTGGACTTTTTAGATAGTATTGCTTAATTTGTTGTTAGGATATAGTATTTAGCTAATGGCTAAAAACAATAAAAGCTCTCAAAGCGGATTTATAACTATGATTGTCTTAATGATTTTAGTTTTAGGGTTATTTATTTTTCTAGCGTACTCCAGAGTTAGCAATAGCTAAACATTGAAATACATCCATTTTCAATAGTTCAGTACAAGAAGCATACCATCTGTCGGTATTTATGACGTAGTCGATGATGCAACATCGACAACTACGCTTTAGGCTTAATATTAAACTGGGGAGCTCCAGAGTAAAGGAGTTGAATATATTAGACGTAAGTGGTTTAATATACATATGAATATGCGCTCTATTGACGAGCTTGGCTCTTTAAAACCAAATAGCAGACCAGGTGCAGAAAGACTAACTTATGACGGGATAAACACGCCTCTATATGATGAGGGTGGTGAGCTTCATATTGGGTTAATGAACGAAAGCATCTATGAATCCGAGGCAAAAATTGCAGATTTATGGAATACAGTTGAGTCTGGCGAAGGCGTGGAGGCTGAAGCAGCCGCCCACGAGCTAGCTAGAATAAATTTAGTTAAAACAGCCAGAGAAATACATAAAACCGGCACAGATAAACTGCTTTGGTCTGAGAGATTTAGACATGCATCGATAGAATTATATGGTCAGCCGAGTGTTGAAGAGGCTGCCCAACTGCTAAAATCAATGTCTGTTGAATTTTCGGAAATTGAAATAACTAATCAAAACCTGGCAGCTCAAAGAGATTACTTGGTGTCAGAATATAACTCTGTTTTAAAAAGAGGAGGTCATGTAATTTCCGCTTCAGTAATTGAAAATCAAAACACAATTATAGAAGATGCAAAAGAGTTTGGACAATATATTACTAATGAATATAAACCAGTATTTGATCTAGTAGAAGAGGGGCGCACCTATAATGCATATGAACAAAAACAGGTAATTACCGAAGCAATTATAAATCTAAGTAATAAAGAACCAAAGTGGAACAAAGTACAAGTTAGACTTGATGATAACGCTGCTCATATGTCTGTCGGCATGAAAGATCCAGAAGATATACATGTCAGTATCGGAGTAAATAGACCAGAGGCCAGCAGTGAAGAGATGAAGGGGTTATTAGCGCATGAAGTTATCTGGCATTTAGAGAGAGGGTTAAATGGCTGGGCTTTAAATGACCCAATGATGGGTGCAGGATTTCCTTATTATGAAGCTTTTGAAGAGGGTGGGGGTATATTTGCAGAAACAGGTGTTAGTGGTGAAATACCTAGAAAACATAAGGATAGATACCTGGATATAGCCCTGGCTTTAGGTATTTTAGACAATCAACCTTTTTCTAGGCAGAAGCTAATTGAGCTAGCTGAAATTAGAAATTTACTAGTTGCTTACAAGGATAACAATGGTAGTTTATCCGAAAGTGATATAGTTCAAACTAAAAAAGCTGCTTATTCTCACGTTGATCGCATATACAAAGGAGGCATAGGCGATGAATCAGATGCAGGCATGGCCGGTGTTTTTACTAAAGACGTTATCTACTATGAAGGCGTAATAATGATGGATAAATTTAGTAAACTTAGAAAGTCCAAAGGAATTTCTATTGAAGCCATGTTTGGTTATCTAAAATTAGGTAAATTTAATCCTCTCAGCGAAGTTCAAACAAAGTATGTTGCAGATCATTATGGTATTAAGCTTGCCAATTAGTTAACCATGAAATAGACTATGCAAGATGAAAAAAGACTTAATTTTATTTGTTGGCTATTTTGTTTCACCAAAAGAGGTAGTGGGTGAAATAAAAAGTTTTTTTGGTGAAAATGATGTTCGAGTCGGTTTAATATACGATAAAAAATCTTTAAAAAATCAGATTATCAACACAAAAATAAATAGCTGTGTAAAGTATTGTGATATTGAATTAGCTGTAGATATGTCATCGATTGAAGAAATTAAAAATGCGCTATTTCAAGAACAAAGCAGAATAATTGCTGTAACCACTAGAGGAGAATCATTCTTAAAAGAATTTAAGAGTGTAATTCAAATATTACCAGAAAGCGTATTAACTCCCACTGTTAATGCCATAGATAATTGTAGTGATAAATCTAAAATGCGCGAGGCTTTAAGGGCTTATGATGAATCTTTAACTCCTAAATCCATAGAAATTAAAAGCACTGATAAAAAACATCTTGAACAAATTTCTCAAAAAACCGGCTTTCCACTAATCATAAAACCAAGCGGTTTAAGCACCAGCATGCTAGTTACGAAATGTAGCAACTTTAAAGAACTACAAAATATGGCAAAAACAACATTTGATAAAATTCAAGAAAGCTATGAAACTCATAAAGGCAGAGGGCAAATTAAAGTTTTGGCTGAAGAATTTATGAGTGGACCTTTGTATTCCGTTGATGCGTATATTGACAGTAAAGGTGAAGGGTTGTTTTGTCCGGCAGTCAGAACAATAACAGGTGCTGAAGCAGGCAAAAGTGACTTTTATGGCTATCTTCAAAGTATACCAGCAGGACTATCAGAGAAAGATAAGCAAAAGATGAATAATTATGCTCAAAAAGCTATCAATGCCGTTGGGCTTAAAAACAGTTCTGCCCATATAGAGCTTATACTTTCTTATAAGGGGTGGAAAATTGTAGAAATTGGTCCGAGAACAGGCGGGCAACGTACTACAATGTATCGTTTGTCTCATAACATCAAGCACAGCTTAAATGACATTTTAACTAGAACTAATATATATCAACCAAAACTCGAAAAATTTTCTAAATATGTAGCTTATCTAAAATTTTACGCAGAAGAGGAAGGTATAGTTGAAGATGTAAATGGTATTAATGAAATTATTAAACTTAAATCCTATGCTAAACATGCAATGGTTACAGGAATTAACAACCAATTTAAATTTGCAAGACACGGTGGGCTAGGAGTTATGAACCTGGTTCTGGCCAATAGAAATAAAAATATACTTGAAGAAGACATAAAGAACACGGAAAAAACTATAAAAATAATAATTAAATGATTTTTATTTATTGACAAGTAGGTATCTATACTATAAAGTCACTGTAAAAGGTACCTACTAGTATAAAAATATACAAATTATCAGGTTAAGACATGTCTTTATTTAGAGAAGCAGCACACAGAGATACACTATTATTCATAAACGGAATAAGACCTTCAACAATTGAAGCCGTTGAAACGTACAAAGATGTTTATGAAAAGAGTGTAAATATTTTAATTTTGGTTGATAGCCGGCAGAAATCACTATTATCTAAAGCCAAGACATACGAAAAACACAAACGAGTTAGAGTTATAACTTGCGATACTAGATCACCTATTAAGGTCAAGCAAGCACTTAAGTCATATAAGGATAGACTGCTTGCTGTTTCAAGCCAGTTTGAAAGCTCAATTCCTTACTTGCAGAAAGTTATACCTTGTTTGCCATACCTTAATTCTCCTACTCAAGAATCTTTAGATTGGGCCACAGATAAGATAAAAATGCGTAAACTATTAAAAGCTCACAAATCATCTATATCACCAAGATTTACCGTCATTAAAGACAAATCAATATCATCAATTGAACAGGTTGAAAAAGCAGTAGGTTATCCTGTGATAGTAAAGCCAGCTGGTCTTGCAGCTAGCATTTTGGTTTCAGTTTGTTATCACAGAGAAGAACTTGAAGAAGTGCTAGAATCAACATTTAAAAAGATTGAGAAGTTATACAAAGAAAAACTGGGTAGAGGTACGCCTCAGGTACTTGTAGAACAGTTAATGGAGGGTAGCATGTACTCTATAGATACATATGTGAATGGCAGAGGAAACGTTTACCACGCACCACCAGTACATGTTAAGACAGGCAGGTCTATTGGTTTTGATGATTTCTTTGGTTATCAGCGAATAACACCCACTAAACTTACTAAACCAAAAATTGAAGATGCAAACCATACAGCTACTGAAGCAGTTAGAGCTTTGGGGTTACGCAGTACAACGTGCCATACGGAGCTAATGTACACTGCTAAGGGTTGGAAAATAATAGAAATAGCTCCACGTATGGGTGGTTACCGCCATACAATGTATAGCTGGTCTTTTGGTATTAATCATATTTTGAACGATATCCTTATTAGAATTCCGCAAAAACCTGTACTACCAAAGAAAAGTAAGGGCTACACAGCAGTTTTTAATATGTATGGTGAAAAAGAAGGTAAGCTCTCCTCTATAAGAGGGGCTAAAAAGGTTAGAAATCTAAAATCCTTTGTACATATGGAGATAAATAAAAAGAAAGGCGAGACACTGCTATTTGCCAAAAACGGTGGCGGTAAGGTGTTGAGTCTTGTACTGTTTAATAAAAATAGGGCTGATTTATTAGCAGATATTAGACGTATGGAAAAATCACTAGAAATTATAGTTGAGCCTAAACGCAAATCTCGAAAATAGTGTTTTGTTTTCGTCTTAGAGTTTATAATTAGTTTATAGTGCATAAATCAAGTATTAAAAAATCTTTACCACAGCTGGTATTAGGACTACTAATGGTGATAGCCGGCGGGGCAATACTGTATAGTGGTATTTCTGGTATTACCGATAATAGGCAAAAACTTATAGCCCCTAACGAAGTCATTGAAATTGAAATTGTTGATACTCCAGAACTAAGAAAAAAGGGCTTATCAGGCAGGCAGCAATTAGAGAATAAAAAAGGCATGTTGTTTAAATATGATGAGCCGTCATTGCGTAATTGTATTTGGATGAAAGATATGAATTTTAGCCTAGATATTATCTGGCTAAATGATAAAAAAGAGGTAACGGATGTTAAAAAGGACGTTTCACCCGAAACTTTTTCTGAATCTTTTTGCCCGAAAGGTGAAACCCAGTATGTTTTAGAGGTAAATTCTGGTAATGCTGACAGTTTTGGCATATCTGAAGGTGTTGTATTGAAGTTCTAAAGAAAGTTCTTATGTTAGACTTATTGTATGGTTTCTGCTCTGCTACCTCTGGTTATTTTTTTAGGTTTACCGCTGGCTCTATTGATAATTTATAAATCAAATGCTGGTGTTATGTTCTTGGCAGCCTGTGCCGGTTTAGTGCTTCTAAGCAGCTTAGATGATGCTGTAGTTACGACTGCTGGCTCAGTAGTACCTGGTGAAGGTGAGGCATATGTGAGGCTTTCGGTTGTATTGCTTTCAATATTCTTTGCAGCGTTAATGTTTCGGCATACAGTGCATGGCACTAAGCTGTTTTTGCACGGAGCAATAGTTATATTGCTGGCTGGTATGCTGTGGGTTACTGTGCCTGGTGTTACTGGTCTATCCTGGCTGCAAGAGAGTTCTGATCTAAATTTCTGGCTAGATTTATATAGTTTCAGGTCAATCATCATTGCGTTAGGATTTTCTTTGAGTCTGATAGCGGTTTTGACAAGCAGGCACAAAAGTAAGCACAAGTCGAAGAAACATTGACATTTCTTTAATTATTCTGTAAAATTACCCCTGTTTTAGCTGTATAAATAAAACAACTAAAAATTTGATTGGGTCCATAGCTCAGCTGGTTAGAGCACCTGCCTTTTAAGCAGGGTGTCGTGGGTTCGAGTCCCACTGGACCCTCCACGAAAGAACCGTCCTTTTTGGGCGGTTTTTTCGTGGTTGAATTCAATGGAATTGAACTCACGACACCCGTTGGGTGGAGTGGGTGAAACATGCCAGTGGCATGTTGCAAGGAAATCTACTCTTCAATTCGCTGTTCAGCGAATTGTTTTGAAAGATGTAGTTTCGGGTCCGCAGAATGTGGGCGAGTCCCACTTGCTGTCAAGCGGGTGCAATGCAGAAATTCGGGAGTCGCCAGGGGTGACCGAGTCCCACTGGACGGTAGCCCTCAATGTATGAGCTAACCTACAAATTAAACTTTTACATTTTTACAAAAAAGCACTGTCGTTTGCGTAAAAACAATATTATTGTGAAAAAATAACGATTATGCTATTGTTTATTTATGTTTATCAAAAATAAAAATCAGTTCTGTTGTTGCAAAAGGTGTTGTATCTAGTTATTTAAATTATAAAGTAATAAATAACAAGCGACACCCCTGAAATGCATCAGGGGTTTTTAATATAAAAAAAGAATAAAAATGAAAACATTAAGCAAAGAAACATCATTACCTGGAGCTCAAGCTATAGAGATAATATCTGACAGGATCAATAACGGTGAAATATCAAAAATTATAAGTTTAGGTGCACACCCTGATGACCAGCTTTTTTGGGCTGGTAGTTTGAGGCATTTAGTAGATTCTACTAAGAAATCCTCAAGCTTAATCGGAATAACTGATCTGACATTGTCTAAAGGTGAAAATGGAGAGTCACTGAGTACCAATCATAGCCCTGAAGAATTAGCTGACGCAAGAACTATGGAGAATTACCTAGGTTTTAGCGCGATTTTTGATGGAGTTCACGATAAAGTTAGCATTGATTTTAATCAAATGGATGTACCTGACGGCGCAATTTCAAGATATGAAGATGAGACTGTGAATGAAATTATAAATAACGAAGGCATTACTAGTGATAGCGTTATATTAACTTTTAACGAGGTTGGAGGAGATAATCATCCTGATCATATAGCCACCAATAGAATTGCTAGAGAGCTAGCTAAACATTATGGTGCAGCGTTGTTAGAATTTGGCCTACCAGATAACACAGACAGTACAGTTAAGCTTTCCTCGCAAAATATGAACGTTTCACGTGGTTTTGTGGCAAGTCACAGAAGTCAATTTGGGGATGAAGGCAGTAAACTCCAAGACCCGCACAATTTATTAGTAGACTACAATTCTCTTACTTTATGGCAATAATAAATGTAAGTAACGTTGATATACTTAGCTCATGCTAAGAAGCATTAAAAATAAACTTTTAAAAGTTAAAAACGGCAATATAGTAATTGGTCAAAAGCCTAATTGGCCAATTATATTATGGTTCTTTTTAATGCTAGGTGGTGCGGTCTTTAACAGAGGCATACTCACATCTTTGTCGGCAATGTTTTTGGCAATTTGGGCAATTTTAGAGTTGTTTGAGGGTGTTAATTACTTTCGAAGACTGTTAGGACTAACAGTGCTGCTATATCTGGTGGTTAGCAGGGTCATTATTTAAGCGTTTCTATTTAAACTGTTACAATACTATATATAATTTGAGGAATTTATGGCTGGACATAATAAATGGTCAAAAATTAAAAGAGGTAAAGCAGTAGAGGATGCTAAGCGTGGAGCAGTATTTACCAAAATTGGAAACCAAATTGCCTTAGCTGCAAGATCTGGAGCTGATCCATCTATGAACCCAGCGCTAGCCCTAGCAATTGAAAAAGCAAAAGCTGCAAATATGCCAAATGTAAATATTGAACGCTCGATAGCCAGGGTAACTGATAAAAGTGCAGCACAGCTGCAGGAAGTCACGTACGAAGGTTACGGACCAGGCGGAGTTGCAGTAATTGTAGAGTGCGCAACAGATAATGTGAATAGAACTTTTCCAGAAGTCAGAACAGTTTTTGTTAAGCGTGGGGGAAGCACTGCAGAAAAAGGTGCTGTAGCTTACCAATTTGACAGAAAAGGTATTATTACTGTTAAGGCCAGTGGAGAAGAGGCTCTACTGACTGTTTTAGATGCTGGAGTAGAAGATGCGACAGAAGAAGATGGAGAAATTCGGGTTGTGACAAACCCTAAAGAGTTAGGGAGAGTTAGAGACGCTTTAAAAGCCTCGGGTTTAGAAGTGACAGATGCAGAGCTGTCTTATGAGCCAAATACCACTGTAGAACTTGATGCTGACAAGCAGGAAAAAGCTGTAAATTTACTAGAAGCGCTGGAAGACTTGGATGATGTGGTTAATACTTACACAAACCTAGCATGAAGGTTTTAGGGATTGATCCGGGAAGTGGAATAATAGGTTTTGGTCTAATTGATAAAGCTAAAAACCCTAAAATGCTCGATGCGGGTGTGATAAAAACTACTATTGGAGATGAAACAGCTTCTAGGCTTCTCGAGCTGTATGAATCAATGAACGAATTGCTAAGCGGTATGAAGCCGGATGTAGCAGTTGTAGAAAAGCTATTTTTTGCTCAAAATGTGACAACCGCCATGACAGTTTCTCAAGCTAGAGGTGTAATATTGCTAGCTTTAGCAGAACAGAAAATTCCGATTTATGAATATACTCCACTGCAAATCAAAATGGCCATGACTGGTTACGGCAAAGCTACAAAAGCTCAAATACAAGAAATGGTACGTGTTCAGCTAAAATTAAAGAAAAAACCAAGTCCTGACGATGCAGCCGATGCGCTAGCTGTTGCCCTGACTCACATGGCAACACTGCAGGTATCTTAAGCAAAATATGATTTAAATATGATTTAAATCATATTTAACAATTAAAGTTTATTATTTAGTACTAATATTGTTGGGTATATTAAGTAGGCTGGCAATAAGGTAAAATGTTAAGTAATGATTGCTAGAATAAGAGGCGAAGTAATAGAAGTTGGATCAGATAGTGTGGTAGTTGATTGTGGCGGGGTTGGTTACGGTGTGAATGTATGTATAGATGAGAGACAGAATCTAAGGACAGGTACAAAATGTGATTTATATATAGCAGAGCAAATTAAAGAAGATTTGCATGATCTGTTTGGCTTTAGCCAACTATCCAGAAGGCAGCTTTTTTCTTTATTAATAAGCGTAAATGGAATTGGTCCAAGAGCAGCTATGGCAATCTTAAATATTGGCAATGAATCGCAAGTCAGAACAGCCATAGCAAATGGTGATACAAAGTTCATAACTTCAGCAAAAGGAGTGGGCAAAAAAGTAGCCGAGAGAGCTGTAGTAGATTTAAAAAATAAAGTAGGGTTAGAGGCTGGTGAAGATGCCACTGGGTTTTTAAGTGATGTTAGCGGTTCTGACGAAGCAGTCGAAGCACTGTGTGCACTTGGTTATAGTACTCAGGATGCAGTTCAGTTATTAAGGAGTGTCGATTCTAGTTTACCTACAAATGAAAGAGTAAAATTAGCGTTAAAGGATAAAAGATGAATATTCCAACAAAAAAATTTATAAATGGTTTTGAGTTGCCAGTATACGGTTTAGGTACATGGCAAATGGGCGGACGTTGGGAGGCAGACTATTCTAATGATGAAATAGAAAAAATAGCTATACAAACAGCAATAGACAAGGGAATTATACATATTGATACTGCAGAGTCATATGGTGATGGACATTCTGAAGAGTTAATTGGAGAGGTGCTAAAGAGCAATGATAGAAAAAAACTTTTTATTTCATCAAAAGTTTCTGCAAATAATCAAGGCTATGATGAGCTGATTAAATCTTGCAATGACTCTTTAAAAAGACTCGGAACGGACTACATAGACTTGTATATGCTACATCGTTATCCGTTGCCCGGAACTCCAATTGA
Organism: bacterium; assembly: GCA_030430915.1. GTDB lineage: Bacteria > Patescibacteriota > Saccharimonadia > Saccharimonadales > SZUA-47 > JAUIKH01. The sequence continues at coordinate 32,770 of JAUIKH010000007.1, forward strand.
AGAAACAATGAGAGCAATGAACTATTTAGTATCTAAAGGTAAAGTTAGAAATATAGGTGTTTGCAACATGTCTATAAATAGATTAAAAGAAGTGCAAAAACATACCGAATATCCAATTGTTTGCAATCAAGTACATTACAGTCTAGTTTGTCGTGAAATTGTCGATAAAGGAGTTCTAGAATACTGTCAAGATAATGGCATAGCTATAGTTGCCTGGGGGCCATTACAGAAAGGAGAGCTGGAAGAATCAGACATGTTGAAAGAGCTGGCTGGCAAATACAACAAAACACAATACCAAATAGCAATAAACTGGCTAATTTCTCAGAAAAATGTGGTGACAATTCCTAAAACAACACATACTGAACATCTTGATGAAAATCTAGGGGCTTTAGGCTGGACTTTAGAAGAGGGGGACATAAAAATACTAACTGAGAAATTTCCAGGTCAAAAACTTGTTTCAGAACGAGTACCATTGGATTATGAGGCGGATGTAGAGGTTTAAATGGCGATTGAGAGAATTGTAGATCCCGCTCAAGAGGATAATCAAGGTGAAGAAGAACAAAAAATTGAAAATGTTCTAAGACCTAAAGATTTTAAAAATTATATAGGTCAGGAACGCATAAAGAAAAACTTAGAATTAGCTATAGAGGCTTCAAAAAAGAGAGATGAACCGCTTGATCATGTATTGCTATATGGCCCGCCAGGATTAGGGAAGACAACTCTAGCGAGCATTATTGCTAACGAAATGGGAGCACAAATTCGAGTTACTAGCGGCCCAGCTATTGATAGAGCTGCAGATTTAGCCAGCATTTTGACTAATTTGGGCGATGGAGATGTATTATTTATTGATGAGATTCATAGGCTTAATAGATCAGTTGAAGAAGTTTTATATTCGGCGATGGAAGACTACGCCATAGATATAATGTTGGGCAAGGGTCCAAGTGCTAGGAGCTTAAGACTCGATGTGCCGAAATTTACTCTGATTGGTGCCACTACCAGGACGGGGGCTTTAGCAGCACCGCTGCGTGATAGGTTCGGAATGTTGCACAGACTTGAATTTTACTCACCAGAAGAAATAGCCAGGATAGTTGAGCGGTCGTCTAAAATACTAGGTTCTGACGTAAAGGGAGATGCCGCAAAAATGCTATCTACCAGATCTAGATTAACGCCAAGAATCGCTAACAGACTTTTGAAAAGAGTTAGAGATTACGCAGATGTTAATGGTGACGGAATTATTGATACCAACACTACTAATAAGGCGCTGGAGATGCTTGAAATAGATGAAATAGGTCTAGACCCTGCCGATAGAATGCTTCTAAAATCTATAATTGAAAATCACAGTGGTGGTCCAGTTGGACTAAACACAATAGCAGCACTACTCGGGGACGAAGTCAGTACGGTTGAAGATTTCTATGAACCATATCTAATGCAAGTTGGGTTTATAGAGCGAACACCAAGAGGTAGAAAGATAACTCCAAAAGCCTATAGCCACTTGAAAATAAAAGTTGACAACAGAGATACGCCACAAGAAAAATTACTGTAAATATATTTACAAAATATCACTCAGAGAATGGCTAAAAACAGGGTATAATGGATTCAAATGCATAAGCGTCCAAACACAATGGAAATCGTCGACGCAGACGAAGAAAAGCTGATAGAAGTCCATAAGCATCCTTTTGGCATAGTTATACTTTATATTCAAGTAGCAGTTGCTATGGTTCTAGCTATTGGGCTAGGAGCATTTATTCTTCCAAGTCTAGTTGAAGATATCGAAAATGCCTTGCTCTATGGTGGTGTTTTTGCTGGGCTTGCTATTATCGCAGCTTTTGCTGTTGTGCTGTTTTCTAGCCTAATTTACCGACAGAACAGAATAGTCGTAACTGATAGAAACGTTACACAGGTGCTACAATACGGCTTGTTTAATCGGAAGATTTCACAGCTAAACATTGTGAATGTTGAAGATGTGACCTCAATTCAGCCTGGATTTTTTTCTACAATGTTTAACTTTGGAACACTTAAAATAGAGACGGCCGGAGAGCAAAAAAACTTTGACTTCACTTACTGTCCGAATTCGGGAGTTGTGGCAAAAATTATATTGGATGCGAGAGAGAGAATGTTGGGGCAGGCTGAGGGATCAACAGGAGAGTATTCGAATAGTCAAAAAACCAAGAATAATAAGTCTAGTGTCAAAAATCTAGGTGCTGAAGTAGTTGATCACGCTTTAGACAGATAGTAAGCTGATTGTTGTTTATTCGCTGAATGGATTTTCTCTGTCTTCATCGAAGATAGGGTCAACATCTATGTTTTTGTCGTCCAGCGTAGAACTTATTTGATCAATGATCTCTTGGTCTAGTGTCTCGTAATTAATTTGTAGTTTGCCTTCTTCATATCGTTCTTGATTTACAGGTGGGTTTAGGTAAGTGCGGGATTTAAATAACGTGGCCATAAGGATTAGCCCAGAAATTATAAAAACTGTGGTATATTTGCGGTTTTTAGCAAAATCAATAAGCTTTCTAAGCGCTGCCTTTAATGAGTTTACTATTTTTTCTGTGTCGTTTTTCATTGTTTTATATACGCTTTCATAGACAAGTTTATTCCTAATTTATCACCGGATTCAGGGTTAATAATAATTTCACCAACCTGAATAATTCTTCCATTTTTCTCTATTTCTTGTAAGTACTTTATTAGTTGTTCATATGTAATAGATTCAATATTCATTGAAAATGGATATTCAAATACTCCTGGGTAATCTTTTGATACTTCAGTTCCAGATAGGTCATCTGGTAAACCACTACCTTGAAAAACAAAAGACGATACTTGATTAAATGGTATACCTGCCTCGGCCGAAGCCGTGTAAATAATGTCAGCTATTAGTTTAGCCTGATCTTTTTTAGTTGGGAGTAGGCGGTCAAGGATTTCGTTTACTGAATCTACCTCTTTGGAGTCTTGTTTAGCTTTTTGTAGTCTTACAATTGTCTCTTGCGTGACATCTCTGTCTGCTTGAAGGTCGGAGATCGTAGAAGCTTCCTTTTCAAGTTGATTTATACCCCAATAAAATGACCCAGCAATACCCAGCAGAGAGACTACTATAAGTAAGATCATTATATAAAAGTATTGTTTCGTCTTCATTTATTGTGTATCCGTGCCTTCTGACTGAGCTTGTGCTGCTTCTGCCTTAGCTTTTTCTGCAGCTGCAGCCTTTTTCTTAGCTTCAGCAGATCCTGTGAAGCTGGCAGTTACAGAGAAAGAATACGAATATTCATTTTCACTACCTGCTGGGACTATAGTTAATACGTCCGCTGCTTCAAAAACATCAGACTCAGCAAGATTTCTAATGACAACAGGTGCTAAGTTTTGGTCTTTTGCGCTTAGTTCAAGAGATAATGGATCAGTGCTGCCACCGGTTAGACTTAGGCTTTGTAGAATAACGCCCTCAGGTAGCGCGCTACCTATGCTGGGGATTAATTCGGAGAATGATATAGAATCTTGGAATAGTTTATAAGTGGTGTCGAGGCGTTTCGCAACTTTATTAAGGTTACTGGTTTCTTTTTCTAGTAAAAGAATCAGCTCTTCATTTTCACTAATGGTTTTCTGAATTTCTTGTTTGTCGGCTGCAACGAACCTAAGACTACCAACCATAATTAAGGCAACAAGAATAGCTGTTATAAAGAACGCTACAGCATAACCAAGCAAAATGCGGTTATATCTACCAAACTTATGATCTTTTTTGATGGCGGGAGGTAAAAGGTTAATCATACTAAGAAAGCTCCTCTGGCGCGACCAAGCTCAAACCACTTGCAGTTGTGTAAAGAGTTGTTTCTAGCTCATGTGGGGGCTGCAGCTTGCCAAAAGAAATATTATTCCAGGGTGCGCACATACGGGTTGGGATTCTTGCGCGGTCTGTAATGTAACTGCTCAAGCCAGGCAGATTTGCACCGCCACCCAAAATAATTATTTGACCTATTGGTGAGCCGTCGCTTCCTTTGTCGCTAAAATACCGTAAAACCTTACGAATCTCGTTTACTAGTTTATTAAGCTCAGGTTCTATTGCTTTAATAATCTTGGCTTGTTTTTTACTAAGTTCTAGACCATACCTAGTTTTGATGCTGTGAGCTTGCTGTAGACTTACACCTAATGAATCTGAAATCAGTTGTGTTATGCGTTCTCCTGAGCAATCAATCGTTCCTGTGACTCTAATTGATGAGCCATCATACACAGAGATGTCGCATGCTGTTGAGCCTATATCTACGATTAAAGTTGCAACTTCGTGAACTTCTGAATGAACTACAATTCTTGTGACTGCTGAAATATTTGACTCTATTAGTGCTACTTCTAACCCTAGCGCTTCAAAAACTCCCATGTATGAATCTGTAATTTTCCTAGGTGAAGCTACGAGCTGTACTTCTTGAGACCCATCTTCTAGAGTTTTATCGATATTGTAGTCATAATATAGCTCCTCATTTGGCATTGGGATAGATTGATCAACTTCAAGCTTAATAGCCTTCGCTAGATCTTTACTGTCCATTTTAGGCAGGTTAATAACACGACTGAAGATGTATTCGTTAGGCAAGGATACAGCTACTCGGTTAGTAGTTATTGTACCCACAAGCTGAGAGCTGATTAGGCTGTGAGCGGCTTTAACCAGTACTTCATGATCAACAACAACGCCATCTTTAATGGCTTTTGGGTCAAATGATGTGGTTCCATAACCAGCAACAGTTGCAGTTTTTTTGTCATGTTTTATGTGCATGACCTTAATAGAACTTCTTCCAATGTCGAACCCGAATACTGGTTTGTCTGTGTAAAATACGCCCATCAATTTATTTCATTAACCATTAGCATTTAATTATTCTTATTATAAACCATAAACAGTTATTAACCGACTGTTTTCTAAATAAAAAACACCCACATTCAAGTGGGTGTTTTAAGTGTTTGAAATCCTAGTTTAGTTTAGGCTAGTTTTTTCAAACTTATTGCCAGTTTCTCTTTCTAGATATGTAGCAAGTACATATTTAGTACAAGTAGCTCCCACAGTTGCTTGCGCACCCGCAGTAGTACAGCCGTATGCTGCATAGATGTATTCGTTTGTGTTACCTGGTGTAAGTGTAGGTGCTGTGGTTGATGTAATGAAACCACCCGCATAAGTGATTGCGTTACCATCTGCATCTACTAATGCTCCTGCATCAATCCCAGGTAATACTGTATCTGAAAGGTTTCCGTCTGGATAACCGCCATTTTCATTATGGTATTCCTCTAATTTTTGATAAATACTGTTAATGTCACTTTTTCTTGTTGTGTCACGTCCCTTTGCTTGTGCACCTTGGAAGTTAGTTAGTACCAAAGTAGCTAAAATACCGATAATTGCAATCACGATCAATAGCTCAATGATTGTGAAACCGGCTTGTATTCTTTTTTGTAGTTTAGGCATTTGTGCCCACCTCCTGTTTAATTTATCTATTAAGCCCCTCCTGCTTTTTAAGCAAGAGGCTTATGGTTATAAAGTATCTATCAGAATATTCCTATAGTCAAGAGTTTTTTGTACGAAAGCTGTTATTTTTATATATCATTTGCTAATGAGCTTATTGGTCCAATAACACTGGCAGCTATCAAGCCAACCATTAGACCCATAACCACAATTAGGACGGGCTCTAAAATTGAACTTAAACCCTCAACTGCATCATCAACTTCTTGTTCATAAAAATCGGCTACCTTTAACAGTACGGTATCTGTTTGGCCGGTTTCTTCGCCTATAGAAAGCATCTGGGAGACTATTGGAGGAAATATTTTACTTCTAGCTAGAGAAAGGCTAAGTTGCTCTCCATTAGCAACATTTTTTGCAGCATCCATTAACTCTTTTTCTACTACAGCATTTCCCACTGCTTTAGAGGTTATTTCAATCGAATCAATCACGCTGACCCCGGCGCTCATTAAGCTAGCAAATATTCTCGAAAACCGAGC
>JAUIKH010000008.1 GCA_030430915.1 bacterium
AAAATTTATATAGTCAAAAAACCCAATTGGAAGTCTATACTTACTGACATGGGACCTTAAGCTTGCTGCAGGACTAAAGCCTATACTCATACCACCCGCATCTTTCGCACCTTTAGCCGCATAAAGTGGCAAACCGACTGTAGCGCCAGTTGTCAGAATATGTCCAGCTTTAGCAATTTCAACACCAAGTTCGTAGGCTATTCCACACGACTCATCTACTGAATCTCCAGCAGCCGCCCCTGATACACATATTGAATAATTCATAATATTTTGTTTAAAATCCTTAAGCTTATACTAGCACATTAGACTGATTTAAAGTAAGTTGATGCACTAAAGAATGAGCCAGTACATCTTCTTGTAAATACCTGACTTGAATTTCGTTCCACAACGAATTTTCGAAATGCACTACACTTTGTTCACCATATTCTAGCTCGTTAACAAGTGATAGTAGTACGTCTGTTAAGTGAATAGACACCGGTTTGAGTGAATTAGTTGATATAGCTAAATAATGGCTATAAATCCAAAAATCCATTTCACTGACTAAACTTGCTAGTTTTGTTTCTGTGGTACTCCAATTTAAATCATCTAGTACAAATTCTGTTTCAGGTGCACTGATTTTTATGTGACCTTTTCCTAATAACTCATGAACTGCTGCCCAAGAAGGAGTTAAGCCATGAATACTAACAAGCTGTGCTTGTTTTTTATGAGCTATTTCAGAAAGAACCAATGAAAAGCCATGGCCCAGAGCTTCTTGCCTATAAGGTAAACTTCTTACTGATAAATTTTGTGCTTGTTGCAAGAGCAAGCTTAAAGCTAAAGCAATTGATCCAGTCTTGGTTTTATCAAAAACTGGCAAAACTACCACACTTCCGGTTTCGGCATTGGTTGTATAGGCTCTGGAATTGTCAATTATATTTATAACCTTTTTATACCAATTATCTGGCATCAAGACGTATTCTACCTGTTGCCAACTAACATATTTTGGCTCCAATCTTCTCATTTTTGCATGAATCTGAGATTTCCAGGATTTATCTTCTATTATTGTTGCTAGATGATAAAGAAGCTTAGGATTTTCTCTTTTTAGCACAGAGTCCAAGGATCTATACTTTAGAGTTTTTAGTGTTTTTTTCGGTGGCACTGCTTTTAGTATTTTTTTAGTTCCTGAATTTGTTAAAGCTAGACACTTCTCATTGCCAGATAATTTGTTAGAAGTAGTAGCTAAAATTTTAGCAACTTTTTCAGGATTTTTTCGCCCGATATTTAGTTTTTTTACTATAAGTTCATCGTGTTTTTTAGCTAGATGAAGTAATGCATAATACATCTCTTTTGGCTTGGTATCAGATATATCTAGGCCAATCTGCCTTATTTTGTCTCGGCTCTTTGTAATTAGCTCTGCGGTTAGTTTTATATCAAGTCCAGGGTGCATGCAAGCTTTCTCAAGCTTATCGATATACCTACGAAATCCCTTCTCATCCACGTCGAGAAGTTGTACTAGTAACTTTGACATGTTCACATCTCTTTGGGGTGATAATTGTTTGGTGCGTTCCTTAAGTAGTAGTCAATCTGATCTTCACTTAACAATCCTTCTTGTGCTCCAACATGCTGAACAACATTCATAGAATTAATCGGAGCCCATAGTAACGCACTAGGTACATCAGCCCCCTTCATTAAAGCTGCGGTAAATGTTGAAGCAAATGAATCTCCGGCTCCAGTTCTATCTACAGGTGGAGCTGGATCTGGATAAAGTGGCATACTCCAGCGCTTGTTACCGTCAGATGCATAAGCACCATTTGGACCGTCTGTTACTAATGCCGTTTTGATACCTGCTTCGTGCATTTTGTTTAATTGATCATTAATATCTTCATGGTTTGCTTTAAAAACTTCTGTTGCCTCTTCTCGATTAAGAGCCACTACGTTACTCCTGGCGTAGAGTTTTTTAAGTCTATCTATTCCGGCCTCCATCTGGAAAGTCCCTGGTTGGAAAGCTAATTTAACTTCAGGATTTTCTTCAAGCCATTCAACAACATCATCATGATAATGATCTATTGCTTTTTCACTTATTGAACTAAAGTAAACCCATCTTGGAACATCATTTGGTCTAAAACGAGGCCAATGATAGTCATATTCTTCGTGTTTTATTAAAATAGTTCTTTCTTCTTTGTACCAAAGCACGTAATGATAGTTACTGACCTTGCCAGGATTTTCATGGACAAATCTAGTGTCTACACCTTCTTGTTTAAGCTGTCTGGCTATATCAACGCCCCTTTGGTCATCTCCAATATTTGTAGCAAATCCAGTCTTTAGTCCCAGTCTAGAAAATGCTACTGCAGCATTAGCTGCATTTCCAACAGCATTCACAACTTGATCATGGTCAAATGGCAGTTTGGACCCAAACTCCATGCATAAAACATTCTTATCGTTCTTTTTTTCTATCCATGCTTCATCATCTTTCAGCTTTATAAATGCATCAATAACGACATCACCAACTGCGACAACGTCTAACTTTTGCTGTGTGCTCATCTTTATCCTATCCGTGCCTTTCCTGCGCTATTAAATAACGCTATTTTTGATTCAACTACACCTTGAACAGCAGCAATAACTTCATCCATTAATTTAACGACTGCATACTGAGTTTTGTTCTCGGCCAACACTCTTTCCAAAGTTTCCCTATAAGCCTTCCTCATATCGCTGTTAATATTAATCTTTTGAACACCTATTTTTACTGCTTCTTCAAAATAGTGCCCTGGAGTTCCGCTACCGCCGTGCAATGAGATATTACAAGATATTGCATTTCTAATTTCTTGTAACAATTCTAGATCTAAAACCTTCGGAGTCGGGTAGCTACCATGGAGATTACCGATTGCAGCGGCAAATGTATCTATGCCTGTTTTGTTTACGAACTCAGCAGATCCCTGAGGTGTGCTGAATGTTTTTTTAATTTCTTCATAGTCTATTTCTTCAGTATGTACATTTGAACTGCCGCCGAAATAATGTGGCTCACTTTCGACTAATGCCCCTGTTAATTTGGCATGTTCAACAACTTTTCTGGTAGACTCTTCGATTTCTTCATCTGAAGCATCGTGGTTAGCTTGACTTATATCTATATGGATAAACTCAAATCCAGCTTCTATACCTTCGATTGCCTCATCGACACTAGGACTATGATCAAGATTTACATACATTTCCACACCGTATTCTTCTTTGTAATTGTCGACCATATCCCTGACATTGTCTAAGCCTATCGCTTTAACCTCTCCTGAGCTAACTTCAACTAGTACTGGAGAGTTAGTTTTTTTAGCCGCTCTTACGACAGAAATTAATGTCTCTTGGTTATCTAAATTAAATGCACCAACCGCGAACTTTTCTGATCTGGCTCTATCCATCAGTTGTCTAGCATCGGAACAATTTTTTCTTATTTGCTGCAGAGATAATCCCACTATTTATCCACCTTCATTTGCTCCATTGTAACTGCTTACGTTTACTAATTGCAAGCTAAAATAATCAAACAAACTTTGCAATATTACTGAAAGTTGCCAAGACATTACTTACTTTCGCATAAAGTATGGGCATTAACCATTACATTTTTGACAGTTAGTCCGTAGTGGTTTAGTAGCTCTTCTGGTGTACCTGACTGGCCATACTCGTCTTTTATACCCATTCTTTTAATTGGTACAGGTAAATTTTCACCTAATAATTCTGATACTGCCCCACCTAGCCCGCCGCTTATCTGAGCTTCTTCAATAGTTATAACTTTTTTAGTCTTTTTTACGCTTGTCAGAATCGTTGCTCCGTCTAGTGGCTTAACCGTTGGGCAATGTATTACCTCCGCATCAATACCGTCTTTGAATAGCTTTTCGGCAGCTTCCATGGCTACCGATGTCATAGTACCGTTAGCAATAATTGTTAGGTCTTGTCCTGGAGAAAATACGTATGCTTTGCCAATTTCGAATGGTGTTTTATCAGTAGTCATAACGGGAGATTTATCTCTAGCCAATCTCAAATAATTTGGCCTAGGATCGTTGGCCATTGCAATCGTTGCTTTTTCAGCTTCTACACTGTCACCGGGTACAATAACCACCATGTTTGGCATTACTCGCATTAAAGCAACATCTTCTAGCATTTGATGAGTTGCACCATCAGGTCCTGTATATAACCCAGCATGGGCTCCAATAATTTTAACTGGCTGATTGTTTAGTGCAGCTGTTGTTTTAATCTGTTCCCAATTTCGTCCTGGGCTAAATGCCGCATAGCTTGCAGTAAATGGTATCTTGCCCATCTTTGCCATACCACTAGCAACTGTAACTAAATTCTGTTCGGCAATTCCCACTTCAACATAACGTTCTGGAAACTTTTCGGCAAAAGGTGCAATTTGCACCGACCCTGTTAAATCTGCACAAAGCGCAACAACTTGTTTGTTAACTTCTCCAGCCTTGACTAAACCTCTACCAAAGCCTTTTCTTGTCGGCTCACTACCCCAGTTTTCAATGTCTAGTAAATGCAAATCCTTCATTGATTAGTCCTCCACACAGAAAAAGACACAAATAAGATACCTGTAACAATTAATAGTAGCCCTAAGGACTGAAAAATATCAGTTTTTTCTTTATAAACGACAACTCCCATTAAACTAGCAACTAATACGGCTCCTCCATATACAAGTGGAGTTACAAAGCTCACGTTCTCGCCACTTGCAAAAATTCGTGTTAATGCAATTGTAAAAATACCAATACATAGACCGCCAAATACTGCCCACACATATCCTTTAGAAGTTGATCCTCCAGGCGACAATCTTTGTGATGAAAACAAAACAAATAATGATGCTGGAACTAAAAATCCTATGAAATTTACTATTGTACCAAGAATATTTGAATTTATATTTATTGCTCCACGACTAAATGCCAAAATACTACCTGCATACGCCAATACTGCAATTATCATTAGCAAATAATTCATTCGTGTTCGTTCCTAATCTTCCCACGCAAAGTCCTAAGCTCTTTTAGCGCGACCTTAGCTTGTTCATTTTTAGGCGGTGCTCCAGCTACATCAGATAGGCCAACCGGCATACCATGCCAATGGTAATCATATTCCATATAATCAACGCCTTTGCCAGGTACTGTGTGGGCAATAATTACTATTGGCTTCTCAACAATTGCCCTAGCCATTGAACAGGCATCAATAACAGCTTCTATGTCATTGCCGTCAATGTCTATCACATGCCAACCAAAACTCTCCCATTTAGCCTTGAGATCTTCGAGAGGCATTACATGTTCTGTAGTTCCATCAATTTGGATATTATTCCTATCAACTATTCCAATAATATTGTGCAGGTTGTATTTTGAGCACAGCATTGCTGCTTCCCATATATTTCCTTCGTTAAGTTCTCCGTCACCCATAACCGTATAAATCCATCGATGACTTACTTTATCCATTTTCATGGATAATGAAATGCCAGCAGCTTGGCTTAAGCCACAGCCCAGTGGACCACTGGTATTTTCTAGACCCGGCAACTTCTCACGTTCTGGGTGCCCTTGCAGTCTACTTTTAAACTTTCTTAGAGTCTTAAGCTCATCTTTAGGAAAGTATCCTGCATTAGCCATTGCTGCGTATTGAACGGGTACACAATGACCATTACTCAATAAGAGTATGTCTCTCTCTTCCCAATTTGGATTTTCTGGATCATGTTTTAAGATATCAAAATATAGAGCAGAAAAAATGTCGGCTAAACCTAAAGGCCCAGCACTGTGACCACTACCGGCTTCTTCAAGGCTTTTTATGATGTCCTGTCTTATGTCATTAGCTATTAATTCTAACTTATCAATAGATAATTTACTTGCTGTATAGTTTTTTCCCATTACGCTTATGATATCAAAGATGTAAGCTTGTCGTAAGTCTTTTTAGGATTTTTGGCATTTTTTAAAAAACTTCCAACATTCACAATAGAAACACCAGCAAAAACAATTTCCTCAATGTTTTCATCGTTAACTCCACCATCCCAAGATATTTCTACGTTAGGAAATCTTTCTTTGACCTCATATGCTTTTTTAGTCATAGTCATATCTGCTTTGCCTCCTTGATGGCCTAAGTTTCCAGCAAATATCAGCACATGGTCAAACAACCCTTCATATCTTGTCAATATTAGTATGGGTGTTTCAGGTAACAGGGCTATGCCTGCTCTTGTTCCATTTTTTTGCAACATCTTTAAGCAGTCTGTAATATCCCTAGACTCGGCATGTAAAATTACTAAATCTGCATCTAGCCTTAAAATATCTTTGATGTAGTTTTTTGGAGATTTATACATTATGTGTGCATGCGTGATTAACGCATCGTCTCTCCATGCCTTATTTAGTGGAAGTAACTTAGTAGGTGCCAGCTCTCCATCGGCAAAATCTAAATGCACACCGTCAGCAAAATCAGCAATCAGCTCCATTTGCTGCCTATACTCATGTTCATCATCAGTGGTTATGGTCGGAGTTATTACTGCCATACTTATATTTTAACAAAAACGTTGAGTTTTTTTACTTCAATATCCACTTCAAGCGCTTCATCTATTCGAAAATTAACGATAGCTTATTGCGACTTAATAGGCAATTAAATCATCAAGTTGTTTATTGCGCCTTTTGTACCTAGGGGCGCCCGCAAAAGGTGTAGAAAGCCACGCATCTACTATTTGTTTCCAGGAAGAGTCATCCATAAGAATTTCTGCTGGTAGTGCAAGAACATTGCTGTCCTCATCTTTTCTAATGCTAGTAGCTGCTTCAACACTAAATCCAAGTCCAGCTCTTATACCTTTGAATCGGTTAGCAGCCATAACCATTCCCTGACCACTGCCGCAAATTAATATACCTCTGGGATCATTATCTTGGGTACTTTGCATTGCGTTAACTACTCGCTGGGCGAAAACTGGGAAATCATCATCAGAATCACGTTGCTCATCACCCTCATCTTCTACATCAATACCTTGTTTCCTGATATATTCTGTAACCTTTTTTTTAAGGTCAAACCCATTATGGTCAGCTCCTATAAAAATTTTCATGAGTCTTTTTGCAGAGATTTACCTACGTCAGCTACTAGTTCAACGAGCCGATTAGAGTAGCCCCATTCGTTGTCATACCACACCACTACCTTAGCTAAATTACCGTCAACTACTTTGGTTAAGGGCAGGTCTATTATCCCACTATGACTATTACCGATAAAGTCGCTACTGACTAGTTCTTCTTCTGTGCAGCTAATAATGCCCTGATAATAGGGTTGTTTGCAAGCTTCTTTAAGTTTATTCTTTAATTCTTCCTCAGTTGAATTTTCCTTGAGCAGTATAGTCACGTCACTGACGCTTACAACGCTAGTCGGGACCCTTACAGCCATACCGTCAAACTTATCTGTTAGACTCGGAACTGTCTTGGTTACAGCAATAGCTGCTCCGGTGGTTGTTGGCACTATATTTTGGGCTGCAGCTCTAGCTCTTCTAAAATCTCTATGGGGAGAATCTTGTAGTCTCTGGTCGGCTGTGTAACTATGTATCGTTGTCATCATGGCTTTTTCTATACCTATCTCACGCTCAAGTACATCCATAACAGCCGCTAGGCTATTGGTTGTGCAGCTGGCATTACTAAAAACATGCTTTTCTGAGTCATCTAGATTTGATTCGTTAGCTCCAATTACTATAGTTTCAGCTCCATCATCTTTTGCAGGAGCACTTATTACGACTTTCTTAGCTCCAGCGTCAATGTGAGATCTAGCAAGTTCTGACTTAACAAAAAACCCAGTAGACTCTATAACTATGTCTACTTTGTTCTCTCCCCAAGGTAGTTTTGAGGGTTCTTTTTCTGAAAACACAGGTATTTTGTTACCGTCAACAATTAAGTGCTTTTCATCAAAATCAACTGAAAATTTATATTCCCCATAATTAGTGTCGTGTTTTAGTAGATGGGCTAGCATTTTTGTTTCTGTAAGATCATTAAGCGCAACGACTTCCATATCTTTTCTGTCAAACGCTACCTTGAAAGCATTTCTACCTATCCTACCAAATCCATTGATTGCCACCCTTATTTTCATTTCAATTGTACCCCATTAAATTTAGCTATATTGTAACTTGCTTATGGTTCAAGTTGCAAGAAATTTGTATATATCTGTTTTTATTCTGTTAAAGAATTCTTTATCTTTTTTATGTGTTAATAAACTAGCAACTTGCTCAACATCAACCCATATTGCTTCTGGGTTTTCAGGATCAATCGGTTTTAATTCAGTTAAATTAGTTTGAAAAAGATACATGGTGATGTGCTTCATTTCTATCTTGGAGCTGCCTTCTCCTTTTTTACCAATTCTTGGACGTTCATACTCACCCAATTTTTTAATAAGCTTTACTTGGGATATGCCAGATTCTTCATGAATTTCCCTCTTTGCAGCTTCAAGAGCATTTTCACCCTCGTCGATATGACCCTTAGGTAAAGACCAAGAATCATGATGTTGATTGACAACAACAACTTTTTTATCTGTTCCAATTACTACTCCACCAGCTGAATAATGTTTAATCATTTATTGTCTTCAAAAGCTTTCTTAAATTCTTGTTTAAGAATACCGTCATACACTTTGTGGTTATTTTTTGTAAGTACTGAAAAACTCCTTGATTTAAGCTCATCTTGAATATCATAATATGTGACAATGGCTCCCGCTTCTTTAGCAATGAAATTACCAGGCGCATAATCCCAGTCACTACCCCCACTCTTATATCGAATTGTGCCTTCTATCTTTCCACCTGCAATTAAGAACGCTCTAAAGGCTGCTCCATGAGTTTTTATGAATGTGCAATTATCTGAAACCATTTTGATAATTTTTGAATTCAACCCCAGGTCTTTATGACAATCTATTTCAATAATTGAATGTTCTGGAATATTATCTGAAACCCTGATTTTCTGTTTGTTTTTATATGCCCCTTTTCCTTTCAGCGCCCAAAACACATCATCATTTATTGGGTCATAGATAGAAGCAAACACAATTTTACCTTTTTCAACCAACCCGATGATTGTACCTATTCCAGGAATACCTCTGATGTAATTTAGCGTTCCATCTATTGGGTCAACTAGCCAATATTTGTCTTTAGATCCAGACACGCCAAACTCTTCTCCATGTATACCGATTTCAGGAAATTCTTCTTCCAATCTTTTTCTTATTTTTTTCTCAATTGATCTATCAATTTCTGTAACAACCGTGTTGTCGCTCTTTACACCGTGTTCAACTTTGCCAAAGCACGTCATTATCTCAGACCTGAAAGATCTAATTAGAGGTACTACAAAATCAGAATACTGATTACTTATCATTACTCCAGCGTTCAATACATTCTGCGATAACTTCGTGGGCTCGAACAGAATCACTAAATCCCTGAACATCCGTTGTTCCTGGTTTTTTTAAGTCTTTATAGTGTGTAAAATGGTGCTCTATTTGTTGTATAAGTCTTTTATTTACATCATCCAAGCTCTGGATGGCATTGCCGCTATTTCGGTCATCAGAAGGCACACATATAACTTTGTGATCCATCTCACCGCCATCTTCAAACTCCATAACTCCAATAACCTTAGCACTTACTACAACTCCAGTCGGTAATGGCTCTTCAGTAATTATCAATGTGTCTAACTCGTCCCCATCATCATCTAAAGTCCCAGGTATAAAACCGTAATTAGTTGGCTTGGCAAAAATTCTTGGCTCAACCCTATCTAAAACCATGACTTTATTCCGCCGATCATACTCGATTTTATGAGAAGACCCCATAGGTATTTCTACGACTGTGTTAATTGTTTTACCTTCTGAATATGGTTTAAAAATCACATTATAATCCATTTATAAATAACTCCTTTTCTTTACAATATTGTACACTACATATATGAATATAGTAGGTCATCGAGGGGCTAAAGGACTAGCACCAGAAAATTCAATCGAATCAATCAGAAAAGCCTTAGAAGAAAAGGTTGACATGATTGAAATCGACATTAGGATGCAAAATTCTAAGTTAGTTTTATCACATGACAAGACAGATACAGAACAAGTCTATTGCCCTCTAACTCAAGCACTCGAGGAAATTGAAGGTAAAATTCCAATAATTTTAGATATCAAAGAGTCCGCAGTAATAAATAAAATGCTAGAAACTCTAAAAGAATATGAAGGAAAAATTATCTATTCTAGTTTAAAATTCGGTACACTACAAAAAATATCTAATCTTATTCCAAAAGCAGAGCTTGCTGTAATTGAAAAATGGTCAGGAGTTAGGGCGGTGGCATCTGCTTCACTACTTGGTATTAAAAAATTACACCTGAACCATAAATGGCTTTGGGAAAACTATGTTCTTTCGCTTAAAAACCAAGGTTTTGAAGTATATGCTTACACAGTGAATGATTTGGGAAGAGCTAATGAATTAAAGCAGTGGGGTGTTGACGGTATAATTACTGACTATCCAAATCACTTTTAGTTCTTACTTGGATAAACGCATCTAATAATATGCAATAATATAAGCATAACTTAGGAGAATTTATGAAACCAGGATTAATTGCATCATTAATTGTAGCTCTATTAGTAATTACTGGGCTATTTGTGTTCGCAGCATCAGACAATACTAAAGAAGAGACAACCAGTAGCACCTCGCCAACCGTAGCTGAGGCTGAGGCTAGCGCTAACAATACTGATACTGAAGCAGTGAATCATACATCAGACGAGGTTGCCCAGCATGATAGCGAACAGGATTGCTGGACAATTATTGATGGCCAAGTATACGATATAACTTCATATATACCAAGGCACCCTGGGGGAGATGAGATACTAAGAGCCTGCGGGACAGATGGAACTAGTTTGTTCATCTCTAGGCAGACACAGGAAGGCGCGCCAGTAGGAAGCGGGACAGCCCATAGCAATAATGCAAACTCTCAATTATCTGAACTTTATATTGGCGAATTGTCTGACTAGTTAGTCTTTTTACGGTCGTAATTTTCTAAGTATTCTCTGATACTCAGCGCAGCACTGGCGCCTTCACCTACAGCAGATGCAATCTGCATAGTCGCACCACTTCTGACATCTCCAGCGCAGAATATGCCTTTGATGTTGGTCATTAGTTTTTCATCAGTCTTAACAAAGCCGTACTCATCTAGTTCCACTCCAGAGTTTATTAAAAAATGCGTCACAGGTTTGAGCCCTATAAATACAAAAACACCGTCAGTAACGAAATCTATTTTTTTACCGTCTTTACCGCCAACGACTTTTGTGACTTTTTTCATACCATCCACATCACCGCCAACAATCTCATCGGTAGTAGTGTTGAAGTGCACAGCTATCTTTTCATTTTTATCAACTTCTTGAACTAAAACATCGCTGGCCTTCCACTTATCGCCTCTAATAAGAATGTCTATATGTGAAGCAAACTTTGTCAAAAACAGTGCTTCTTGCGCGCTAGAATTACCACTACCAACAACTACTAACTTTTTATCTCTGTAAAAAGCTCCATCACATGTTGCACAATTATGAACACCTTTTCCATAGAATTCCTGTTCTCCAGGAATCCCTAGTTTTTTCCACTCACTTCCAGTCGCAACTAAAACAGTCTTTGCTAAATAACCACCTATAGCGGTCTTTATATTGAATACATCGTCTTTCTTTTCGATATCCTGTACTTCGTCTAGCTCAATAACTGCACCAAATCTTTCAGCTTGTTTACGCAGATTTTCGGCTAACTCCATTCCTTCAATGCCCTTAGGGAATCCAGGATAGTTATCTATTTTATCTGTAATGGCCGCTAGTCCACCAATTATACCTTTTTCAAGTATTAATGTTTCGATATCTTCTCTGGCTGTGTACACTGAGGCCGCTAAGCTCGTTGGCCCCGCACCTATCATTATCACATCATATGTTTTCATTGCCTTTAGCTCCTAGTTCTTAGTTACACATGTTTAAGTATCTACTTAAACATTCTACACCAAAAGAGCCTGCTCAAGCAAGCTCTTTATTAATCTAAACACCCTATGTTTTATCTTTTTAAGCAATAACAGATGCTAGTCTAGGTAAATTGAATCCTATGACTACTTCTTCTGTTTTATCTTCTTTTTCTACTAACGTAACTGGTACGGTTAACGCACCACTTTTTTCGTAAATTTCTTTTTGCTTGTCTGGTTGATCGTCTAAGTTTACGACTTCATAGCTAACACCTTTTCCGTCAAGATATTTTTTTACCATGGCACAGTAAGCGCAGGTGTTTGTAGTGAAAACTGTTACTTTTTTTGACATTGCGAGACTCCTTTTAATTGTCTTGTTTGGTTTTGTTAAGTTTTTAAGCTTATGCTTGCTATTGTAAATGGTGTTTTGCTAAATTGCAAGCACACCACATGTTGTGTAATTGACTTTATTTTTAGTTTTTTTGCCCCCTCTTTTAATTTTTAACTCCCCCTCTTAGTCGATACAATTTCAACTTCGAAGATCAAATCTGAATTTGCAGGTATACCTGGTCTTTCTTGGTCACCATAAGCCATGTCTGCTGGTATTAGTAGTCTTCTGACTCCACCTACTTTCATTCCGGGAATACCTTCTGTCCAACCAGGAATAACTCCATTCAATGAAAACTCTATTGGAGTTCCTTCTTCATAATTTCCGTCAAATTTTGTTCCATCAGTCGCTAGTGTTCCATAATAGAGTGCCGCCACACAATCTCCAGGCTGCACTTCTTCGCCATCTCCAACTTTGACGTCAACTGTCTCTAGCTCTTTAATGGGTGTAGGAGCTGTTACAACTTCTGGTGTAGGTCTTGGGTCTACTGCTGCAAACTGACCAGCTCCACATGCATTTGCTGCCTCTGCAGCTTGCTGTTCTGCTGATTGGTTTGTATCCAGTGTTTCAGAAGTTTCATTGACTATTGGGTCTTGGTTAATCTGCCATATAACGTAAGCCGTCGTACCGATAGTAGTTATTAAAAATAATCCAGCCAGCAAAAAAGCTGCCACTCTCTGGCTATTAGAACTTGCCATAAATTGTTACCCTCCACGCGTGTTAATTTTTGTTCCGCGATTAGCTATAGTATAGCCTTTGAAAACGTAGAATCCAACTGGATTTTCGTTGTTTTATTTTCATATACATTTTGCACTAACAGAACATCTGCTGCTACTTTGTTGTTGCTAAGATTTCTTGGACTTTTTCTTTAATCTGTTATTTTTTCGTGCTTTTCTAGTGCCCTTGCTCATCCTCATTCTAAACCACTCTGCAGCGAGGTAATAGTAAGGGAAAGAAAATATTACTAAGAACGTACTTGAAATAAGTCCAAAAATAATAGTAAATGCTAGTGCTTCCCAGAAAGGATCACTTAAAGCAAGTGGCAACAAAGCTACCACTGTAGTAACTGTAGTGGTGACTAGAGGCCTGAACCTTTTCGTAGTTGCATTTGCAATAGAGTCTATTGCTCCA
This sequence comes from bacterium, assembly GCA_030430915.1. Classification (GTDB taxonomy): domain Bacteria; phylum Patescibacteriota; class Saccharimonadia; order Saccharimonadales; family SZUA-47; genus JAUIKH01. The sequence goes on from JAUIKH010000008.1 coordinate 13,423, forward strand.
AGCCCAGATCTCCTCTCTTGATTAGCATAGTCCGTTAAAAGAATCGTGTTGTTGACAGCAATTCCAATTAGACCAATTAAACCTACTTGAACAAAAAAGCTCAGCGCATTGTCTGTTAAATACAAGCCACCAAAGACTCCAAAGAATGTAAACGGTATAGCCACAAATATTAACGCGGGCTGTATCAAAGATCTGAACTGTGTAGCTAAGAGTACATACATTAATAGTAGCGCTAGTGGAAATGCCCAAGCTAATGATGCAAATGATTTGGCGTTTTCAGTTTCTTGACCGAAATCAAAACCCAGCGCATCCTCAGAATAACCGTTGCTCGATAAGTATTCTGGCGTAAACTTCTCCTTAACATAATCCTCCGACAGCGCTAACAAAGCTGAAGTATCATCGGCATTAAATGAACCTTGAACTGTTAGTGTTCTCTCGCCGTCAACTCTGGTAACCAAAAATTGTGAAGCTCCGTCTATATGTTCTTGAACTTCTAATGCCAACTTAGTACCCTTTTCAATATCTTCATCAACAACTTGAATTGTTAAAGGAAATTCACTTAATGGTGGCCCAGCATCATACTGTACCACCCTGATAGAAACCTCTTTTGGAATCTGATCATTAATAGCTGTTTGCAGGTTGTTAATTAATTCAGGTGATTTTATATCACGCTGACTAAACGGCACAAGCTCTATCAAGGCGTCTGCTGAACGGGCATTAGGCTGTTCAAAGCTACCATAAAGTACTCGTCTGACGTTCTCGCCGATCTCTTCTTCAATAATATTGTTAATCTGGCCAGCTGTATCCTGTGCTTGATTTATTGTGTAGCCCTCTGGAAATCGAATCTGAAACCCTATTTGATCACTATCTTTGGTAGGTGGAAATATGTTAAAAGATAATTTTGATGCAAATTGTCCAGCACCCATCATGAATACAATACTCATACTAAACATTGCAAAAGCCACAAGCTTACCAGCTTTTGGTTTAGTTTTTAATAAGCGAGGCATTGCTCCAACACATTTTCCTGCCCATACTTCAAGTTTTGCTATCGGGTTTATACGCGTAAACCAGCTAGTGCCCTTCGCATTGAGCATAATAAATTTGGACAAGAAAGGTATTATAGTCAAGCTTAAAAACAGTGAAGTTATTAGAGCAATTATAATTGTTATTGGCATAAGTCTTATAAATTCACCTAATATTCCTGAGAGAAATGCTAGTGGTAAAAATACCAATACAGTTGTGAAGGTGCCCGCGAAACTTGCCGCTCCAACTTTCTTGATCGCACCATGAACTATTTCTGAAGCTTTTTTCTTCTTTTTTCTGTTCGCGTCTATTGCTTCTACTACTATCGTTGCATCGTCAACAAATAACCCAAGGGATAATACTAGTGCAAATAAGGTAATTGTATTTAGTGTATAGCCTACTAGGTAAAGCACCATTACAGTTGCTGCCATTACAGATACCATGAATAGACCTGTGATAATTGAAGCTCTCCAACCAATCATGAGCAAACTTATTACTGCAACGGCAAGCAAGCCAGTAAACAAGTTTGACTGAAGTGAGTTAATTTGTGTATTAATTGATTCGGCAAAATCAGCCCCGATAATGACTCTATAGCTAACTTCATCGTTATTGAATTGTTCTAGATTTAAATTAGAGACTTTTTCCGTCATTTGATCAGAAAGCTCAATAATGTCTATTTGCTCTTTGTCGCGGTCAACACCAATAGTGATTGCATTATAAAACTCTACCTTACCTGGCTGATCTTTTTGAGACAGCCCTACAGAATTAAAATTGGTCTGTTGTGTTATTTCCGCACCCGTTTGTGGGTTTATACCTTTGCTAACCAATCCTTGTTTTTCTGCATAAACAATATTTTCTTCTTTTTGAATCTCTTCAGTGACGTAATCTGCAACTTTTTCTAATTCTTCAACACTTGCTTCACCAGAAACATAAACAGAAAGTAGCATATCAAATTCATTTAGAAATCCCGCTGGATCAATAACAACATAGCTAAGGCTTGCTTCATTTGGAATTTCGTTTGATTTTTTAACCGCTTCTTCTAGGTCTTTAGTAGCCGTATTAGCATCTACGCCCTCTTCGAAAGAAACTATTGCACTGAAAAAATCTCCTCCTGAAGTAGTGGTTACTGACTTAACTGAATTATCCTGATTAATAATCTCATAGAGCGGTTGGGATACCTCACTATCAACCCTATCAGCATCAGCAACAAAATACGTACCTTGTACAACACTCAATGGGAACTGAATTGCAGGAAAGCCTTCGCGTTTAATAATGTTGGTGTAAATAATTCCACCACCAAAAATAATTACCACCCAAATTACCGCTGTAAGACGCCAATTCTTAAAGAACCAATCGCTAACTTTCACAAGAATATTATCTTTTTCTTTTGCTCCCATTGTATCCTCTGATTTTAATTAAGTATCTGCTTAATAGCTTAACACGCCAGCAGTCAAAACCATTACTTCTATTCTATAATTCCAAACTTCGACAACGCCTTTTGTCTTTCCTCTACTGACGTAGCAGTCTGTAGGGCCAACAACTTTGAATATATGCCTGATTTTTTTGCTAGTTCTCTTGGCGTACCTGATTCAGATACCTTACCGTTTTTAATAGCAACTATTTTGTCGACACTTTGTATGGTGCTTAACCTGTGGGCAATAATAATTGTTGAACGGTCTTTCATTAAATGTTCCAACGCTTCTTGTACTAATATTTCGCTCTTACTGTCCAGACTGCTAGTAGCTTCGTCAAGAATCAAAATCGGCGCGTCCTTAAGAATTGCTCTAGCTATAGCAATTCTTTGTTTTTGACCTCCGCTTAGTTTTAACCCTTTTTCACCAATTTCTGTGTCATAGCCATTTTCTAGCTTTGTTATAAATTCATGTGCATTTGCTGCCTTTGCAGCCTTTACTACTTCATCTTTTGTTGCATTCTTGTTCGAGTATGTAATGTTCTCGTTTATTGTACCGCTAAACAAATTCGGGTCCTGAAAAACAACACCTATGTTAGACCTTAGACTTTTCTGTGTAACGTTTCTAATATCTGTACCGTCTATTAATATCCTCCCTGAATTTGGCTCATAAAGTCTAAGTAATAAATTAGTCAAGGTTGTTTTGCCTTCGCCGCTTTCACCAACAAGGGCTACTTTTTCGTCAGGGTTAATTTCAAAACTTACGCCTTTAATTATGGCTTTATTCTTATCGTATTCAAAGTTAACATCTTCAAATACAATTTTTGGTTTATCAATTTCCAGTTTCACTGAGCCTTCATTATCTTTAATATCTGGTTTAATGTTCATTACCTCAAAATAGTCTCGACTGTCAGCAACAGCCCTCTGGGTCTGCTCTACCAGCCAGCTGATTGTGAATATTGGTATCCTAATGTTCATAGCATACAAAATTAAAGCGACTGCTTGACCAGGTGATAATACACCTTTAGCACCCTGATAAAATATGAACAAGTAAACACCATAAAATATAATATTTAGAACAAGCCGTCTCTTTACATCCTCTTTATGCCAGTGCTTAGACTGGGGTACATTTGTGCGCTCGACTATACCGAAGTGCTTATTAAAGAAATTGATCTCTCGTTTTTCTTGTATATAGCTTTTTACTACTTTTACTTGTGATATGGACTCAGCAAAACGTCCACTAGCAATATCTGTGTGTTCGTTTTTAATTTTTTGAAATTTTTGCCACTTTCCACTACTTCTTACTGTTAATACAATAAATACTGGATAAAGCATGAATAACATCAACGCTACAGGCCAGCTATAAATTGCAACTACTATCAGACTAAGCACTGTGCTGAAAATAAACTGCAGGAAGTTATTACTCATTGACTGTATAAATCCAGTAACTTGAGTTATTGACCTGTTTAGACGGCTAATTATTTTACCGCTTAACTCTGTATCGAAGTAACTTTGGGGCAGCGTTAGTAAATGTTCGTAATACTTAATACTTAATATTTTCTGTAACTTTACCTGTATTTGGTCACCAACATAGCCGTTTATATTGCTTAAGATGGTTTGAGCTAAGTCTAGTAAAAATATTCCTGTAGCTAATATTACTAGATATTTTATATTCGACTCTGTGCCAAGCTTCATTTCATCTATAGCCCATCCAGATAGAAGTGGAATTATTATGGTAAACAAAGAAAACAAAGAGGTTAACAACGCAACAAGTAAATACTTACCACGCAGCTCTTTGCCAACTGCAAGAAGTTTAAAAATATCTTTCATTAACTACATAATACTTGAATCTTTGAATATTAACATAAAAAAACTGGGCTGTTTTTAGCCCAGTTATGGAATATGCATGACGTTTCCACCATCACACTTCCATTATTATTTTATATTTTAATGACAACAATTAAAAGTGATTTTATTCACACAATAGTCCTAAATCATATTTAAATATGATTTAAATATGATTTTACCTTAATTTTATCTATATTTTCCTAAAACACTGTTGATTGACAGTTATCAAACTACTTTTTCCCAAGGTAAACTTTCTTTTCCGAAATGGCCATAAGCAGTTGTTTTTGAATACATTGGCCTTCGTAAATCAAGCCCTTTTATTATCCCTACTACTGACGTGTCTAATAAATTATCAACAAACCCATGTATCTCTTTTAAAGACACTGTTTCTGTTCCAAAAGTATCAAACGACTTCATTAAAGGCTGTGGCTTCCCGATTACGTATGCTAGTGCTACTTCGCATTTATCCGCCAGACCTTTAGCTACTACATTCTTCGCTAAAAATCGGGCTGCGTATGCACCAGATCTATCTACTTTTGATGGGTCCTTACCACTAAAAGCACCTCCACCCACTCGGGCATATCCACCGTAAGTATCAACAACAATCTTACGTCCTGTTAGACCGGCATCTGTATCAGGTCCTGGTATATGCCAGGTACCTGTTCCATTTATGACTACATTGTTTTCAATAATCTTGTAGCCGTACTTTTCTAGTACTTTATCGATGATTTCAGTTTTAATAGTCTTCCTTACTTCATTTTCATCAATATCTTCATTGTGAGCAACAGCCAAAACGACTTTTTCAATGTTGATTGGTTTGCCATCTTTATATTCCACTGTAACTTGACTTTTACCGTCTGGTCTTAACCAATTTATTTGCCCAGACTCTCTTGCTTCATCAAGTGCCTGTGTTAGCCTGTGAGCAATTGTAATAGGTAAAGGCATTAATTCCTTTGTTTCTCTGCATGCAAACCCAAACATCATTCCCTGGTCGCCCGCACCGTCTTTATCAACTCCCTGAGCGATTTCAGGCGACTGTTTGTGTATGTTGTTGTCAATAGGTGATTTATCTGAAAAGTTCCAGTCTGAGTTTGTGTAACCAAGTTTTGCAACCGTATTCCTTGTAATTTTTTCAAAATCTAAATCAGCCTTAGTTTTTATTTCTCCAAAAAGACCTATTTTGTTAGCGCCTACTATAGTTTCTAGACCTGTACGAGACAGAGGATCTTGTGCTAAAGCTGCGTCCAATATTGCATCACTTATTGCATCTGCAATTTTATCTGGATGACCAGCTGCTACAGATTCGCTTGTAAAAATTTGATATGACATAAAAATATCCTTCCGTCCGTATTCGAACCAAAAGGATATGTATCTACACTACAACATCTTCCCTATCCGTACGGACTGGCTAGACTTAGCACCTTATTTACATTTCAAAAAAATACAAACAGGTTGCTGACGGGTGATGAAGTTTAAACTTCTTCGAGCTAGATCTCTTCCCGCTCTCTTTATATTGTTTAATTGTTAATAGTTAGATTATAGCACAGTAGATTTATATTTTAGGGCAGTTTGAGTCAGTATTTTTTTCTGCAAAGATTAACTTACATTCTGGATAATATGTTTTGCTTCCGGCTGTTTTACCTCCATAATAACCAATAATTTCTTCCACTAAGAAAGCGTCTTCTGTCTCTTGCAGTATTAGAGTCAAAATGTTTTTAGGATCAGCATTAGTGTCAGCAATATAGTCTTCTACATTGCCTACCGTGAATACAACGTTATCTGTGCCTAAATCAGGATATCTATTTTTAAGCTTTTCTAACCAAATTTTATATTCCATAGAATTTTTAAATCGTTGGTCTTTTACTGTTTCTGACATCAGTTTATAGCCATAATTTTGTTCTTCAGAAATTATCTGCTCGTTAAAGACACTAGAGAATTCCTTTATTTTTTGCTCGCGTAGTTGATTGTAATCTTGCTTTACTTCAATTGGCTTATTTTCTTCAACATAAAACACATAAGCAAGAGCTAGCAACAATATTACAATGATAGTAATAGCAGTAGCGATCTGTTTTCGAGAAAGTTTACCAGCCACCGCCGCCACCGCCGCCACCGCCGCCGCCAGAGAATCCACCGCCGCCAGAAAAACCTGAGCTAGAACTACTTGATGGAGGGCTGAATGCTGTTGTGGTTACTTTATTTGTGTTGCCTATACTTGATGCAAGTGCAGCAGTGCTGAAATTATTCCAATTACCGTTATACCACTCAGGCGGTTGGTTATATATATCTGAAAAGGCTTTAGACCAACTTTTTTCTACTCCGTAAACAACTGCAAAAGGTAGGAGCTTCTCATAAAACTTCACATCACGCTTGGGCTGGTTCCTATCACTCGATAGTGGAGCTGCAACAGCATCATGAGCTTTAAGCCTATCTTTCTGTGCAATATCTAGATACAGCTTTAATCCTTCCATGTGCGTTTTTAGTCTTTCACCTTCTAGACTGCGCTTAGTCATTAATGCACCAAAAATAATAACTAATATTAAAATAACGACTCCAGTAATTGCTGGAATCGGGCCAACAACAAATGCCGATAATATACCTGCAACCATAGCAAGCATACCTAGTGCATATTCCTTAGCAAATTTTATTGGAGACTTTTTAGGTGACAAATCATAAAAGCCTTTAGCTCTAACAAGCTCATCTATTTTATTCTTTAATTCTGCTTGAACTTTAAAAAGCTTATTTTTCTTATCTTCTAATTTTACCTTTTCACCAACTTTTATATTAGTGAATAGTGACTCAATTAAAATCTTCTCATCTTCTGAATTGCTAGTATCAGGCGGTTTAACCAGCTCTAATTCGTGCTTTGGTTTTTTATCATTAGTTTCAGATATTTTTATATAGCCTCTAATCGCCAAATCTATTATTGATGCAGTTATGTCCTTAGGTGACAATTTATTATTGGCGACATAAGAAGCCTGCATAACACTCACTTTCTTTGGCCTGCCGAAAAAAGGTACAACTTCATTTTTAGAATCATAATCTTTACCATATTTCTGCCATTTTTTATACGCCATTAATAGTGCTAGTAACTGAAGTAAAACAATAAATGCTGCCGCTATATACGTCCAGTTATTTTCCCACCACGATAGGGGTGTAAAGTAACCTTTTTCATATGCAGCCACGAAAGACAGTGTCTGTTTAGGTTGTAAACTTTTGGTCGTTTTAACTTCAAAGTTTGAAGAATTAGTTGAAACTTCACAGCCCGAGTTATCATTATCTCCATAACTACCAGCAAAACAACTAACATATGGATCTACTAACGCTACACCACTATCCACGTTGACATTCACACTAGTGAAAGGCTGCTGCCATTCATCACCATTTACGTCCCAGTATAGTTCGTCATGATTATCATAAAACCTAATTACATTCTCTACTGAATAGCTAATCTCGTAATTGTGGGCTCCTGTTATATATTTCCCCGCTGTGCCGATTTTTAAAACTAAATTATCATTTTCTTCATATGTAATGTACGGTTCGATTTCACCATCACGTTTGACATCTATGATTTTTGGATTAGTTTTATAATCACCATATTTTGATGGGATTGATCTAAAAATACCTTGGTTTTGACCACTAAAACTAAGACTTATAGACTCATTAATTTCCATAAAACCCTGCGGATCTTGATTGGACAAGCTGTAGTTTGTTGTGAAATCATTTATGATAAAGTCTTGCACTCCTTGCGCTGTAGCTATACTGCTATTAAAAAACAAACCAGATGCCAGGAAAACTACAGCTAGTAATAATCTGTTAAATACGTTTAGCTTGAAATTTTTCATCTACAACCTTAGAGATTTTATCAATTAGAGAATTTACCTCTTCTGTTTTAAGAGTTTTATTTTTATGCGAAACTTCAAGCCTGAAACTGACTCTTTTGAAGTCAGATTTTTCTGGTTTATATATATCGAGACCATATAGATAGTGTTTATAACCTTCTTCAGCGCTTGCTACTTTAAATTCAGCATCTAAAAAGTTATATAAGTCTGACCATGCAAGCTCATCACTTACTTCATAAGTTATATCTTGTTTTAATCCAGGAAAGCTAGATAGAGGCACATACTTTCTATTATTTATTGAAGATTGCAGAATATCAGTATCAATTTCAAATCCTGCACAGAATTCTGGAAGCTTAAAAGAGTTTACTGTTTTCTGCTTAAACTCACCTATAACCCCTAAAATTTGACCGTTTACGGAAACTCTAGCACTCCGACCTTTTCTGTAGGGTGAAGTCATAGGATATTCAAAAGTATCTAGAACCTCATATTTTGCCTGATTATCGGTTATTAAGTCTAAGTACCGTTTAGCTAAGTAATAGGCTGACCCTGAATATTTATTTGAAGTTTTCTTGTCAGCGCCAACTACTAGTGCAAGACGTCTCATTTGCTTGGGCAGATTTTCTTCGCCTTCTTCATTGTGGCCTTTTATATGAACTTTTCCGAGTTCATAAATTGCAAATTCATTATCTTCATTGCCAGCCTGGGCTTTAATGTTAGCGTGGACTTTGTCTAGTAAACTAGGTATTAAGCTTGTTCTGTAATATTGTAGGCTTGGACTTATAGCATTCCGTAAATGGTAAGCCCACTTATCGGGGTCTACACCTGTACTTTCAATAACTCTTCTATGAACAAAACTGTAAGTCAAAACTTCATTAGCACCAGCTCCAGATAACATATTTTTTAAGCTCATCTTAAATTCTCTTATCTCACTTCTTGGTGCGGGCTTTGCTTTTCGTTTAATCAATTCTACAGGTAGGTTGTAGTATCCATATAGTCGACCAACTTCTTCAACTATATCTTCTGGTATTGATATGTCCATACGCCAAAATGGAACAGTAACCTCTATAATGCCTTCGTAAACATCGACTTCAAATTCTACGTTTTCAAGTATTGATTTAATGCCTGCATCGCTCAAATTGGAGCCTAATCGATTATTTATGAAATCAGTCTTTACAACTACTTTATTTAGTTGGTCATCCTTAGTGTCAAAACTTGCGATATCATAAACATTGCTAGATTGCTTACCGTTGGCTAGTTCAGACAATAGCTTCATTGCGTACCACAAAACTCTATCATTCTGGAGCGGACTTTGACCCTTATTGAATCTAGTAACAGCGTCGGTAAACAGACCATGACGCATTGAAGATTTTCTGATTGTATACATATCAAAGTTGGCACATTCAATTAGAATCGATTTTGTGTTTTCATCTACCTCAGTCTCAAGTCCACCCATGATACCACCCAACGCAACAACCTGCCTGTCTGTGGCAATAACAATATCGTCCTTGCTAAGCTTAATAGTTTTATCGCCAAGAAGCTTTAGGACTTCTCCTTCTTCAGCCATTCTCGGCCTTATACCTGCTGAATTCGAACGATCACTGATTTTATCAAAATCAAATGCATGTATTGGCTGACCTGTCAGGTGCATCACATAATTTGTTATGTCTACTACGTTGTTTATTGATTTAATACCGATTCTTGTAAGGTAAGCCTGCATCCAGACCGGACTGGATTTTATTTCGATATTATTTAAAGCAACACACATAAATCTTGGAACTTTATCCTGTAGATTATTTTCGATATTTAACCTTGGTGCTTCAATTAGCTCAAAGTCAGCGCTTTTCGTGTACCAATAAGGACTTTTGAAAGGCTTATCAAATATACCTGCAACTTCTCTGGCAATACCGAGATTACCAAAACAATCAGGACGATGAGTGAACATTTTATTTTCACAATCAACTACAAAATCATCTAATCCATAATAATCAACTATTGGTTCACCAATAACTGGCTCTTTACCTGCACCTGAACGGGTAATTTCTAAAATCCCCTCATGACTGTCGCTTATATCAAGCTCTTTAGGGCTAGCAATCATACCATTACTCATTTTTCCTCTGAGCTCTCTAGACTCTAGTATGAACTTATCCTTATTATAGGTACTTGGCACAATACTCCTAGGCGGTATCCAAGCTACGTACATATCTTGAGCGACGTTTGGTGCTCCGCAAACTACCTGAACATTGCCATTTTCATCACGATCTACTCCTTCAGTTACTCCACCATCATCAATAACACACAAACTTAATTTGTCAGCATTTGGATGTTTTTGACAATATACAACTTTAGCTACAACTATACCGTGATATTTTTTAGACCAATCTTCAACTGACTCAACCGCACCCAACTGAGATCCAATACGCAGTAAAAGCTCACTATGAGGTAGGGAATTGTAATCTACATCACTGTAATAACTAGCAAGATTTATACTAAATTTCATTTTGTTAACCACTCTGCTATTTTTAAATAATAATTTTGTTTTTCTTCTTCTGAAATATCACTTTCACCAAAACCATGTTTAAATCCTTTTGCATCCCAGCAGTCTGCATTAAATGCTTCAATAAAAGGCTTCGTTGAGTTCAATGGGCAAACATCGTCGAGCTCATGGGTAACGACCAACGTCTTTCCTTTGAATTTTCTTGCTCTCTTAAGTAGTGGATGGCTGTCTAATTCTTTGTTTTCATGTCTGTATTTATGACTAAGTTCTCGATCATACTCGGACCATTTTGTATAAAAACTTTCTGGTTCATAAATAGCTGGAACTCTTAAGATTAGCTTTTCGAATTCACGATACTTAGTAAGCTGAGTAGCCAAAAAACCGCCATAACTGCCACCCATAACATAGACATCATTATCTTGATAATGTTCTTTTACCCAATCAAATGCCGTAATTACCTCAAGAAAGTTTTGAGCTGGAGTTATATCTTTAATATTAAAGGGACTTTCACCATGCCCTGAATAATCAATAGTGACTGTTGTTATGTTGCCCTGTTCAGCTAATGTTGTTACAAAATCCTTATATTTTGACTTACTAGAACTAAAACCGATAAGATTCAGTAACGCTATGTCTGATTCGGCCTTAATAATATCAGCAGATATGGAATAACCTACACATTCAATATTAAAAGTTTTTATATTCGTCATTTAAATTGCCTCAAGAACTTTAAGTTTGCAGATTCAAAGTGTCTAATATCTTCTATACCATTTTTCATCATAACCATTCGCTCTATACCAAACCCAAAAGCAAAGCCACTAGAAGTCTTAGGATCTACGCCAGCTTCAAATAAAACGTTAGGATGAATCATTCCACAGCCACCTAGCTCAAGCCACTTCTGCTCCTCAGAGTCATTTTTTTTCAATACATCAGGCCTTTCAATGGCAAATTCAAAACTTGGTTCGGTAAAAGGAAAATAAAAAGGCTGTAATTTTGTCTCTAAATTTTGTGCAAAATAATCATTCATAAACGCACTCAAGGTTGCAATCAAATTTCCAACATTAACTTTTTTAGCAACAAATATTCCCTCTATCTGGTAAAAAGTATGCTCGTGAGTTGCATCTAGGTCTTCATTTCTAAAAACTCTATCAGGAACTACCACAGCTATAGGCTCTTCATTTGCTAAATTATCTTTATATTTTTTCAGCAATCTGTTCTGCATGGTGCTTGTATGAGCCGGAGCAATTAAACCCTCGTCGGTATTAAACGTGTCATAGTCATCTCTCGCTGGATGACCAAGAGGAAAATTCAAGCTTGTAAACATATTATAGTCATTATCAATCTCTCTTGACTCCTCAACTACAAAACCCATCCTTTGAAATATATCTACAATATCTGATATCTCTCTAGTAATTGGATGTATGCTTCCTTGAGTCGTGTTAAAAAAATTTGGCCTTTTCTCTTTTGGAGTATTTACATCCCATGGTGCAGTTACGTCTATTGGTTCTTTTTCATTATCTTGCTCATCCGATTCTTCTATCCACGATTTTACTTCTGTTTTTAAGTCATTTATTGCTTTCCCGTATTCTGACCTTTTATCAGGTTCTATTCCACGAATACCATCAAATAACGCCTTAAATTCACTATCTTTTAAGATTGCGTTTTTGTCTTCGATTTTTTCAAACTTGCGTCTAAGGTTTGCCCGTGCTGTTTCTATCTGCTTCATCTTGAATATATTGTATAGCTAAGACAGTTGTCTAACAACCATCTAGCTAATAATATCCTGCCAATTCTTAACAAATCTTAACGAAATTGAATATGGCAAAGTGTCATTTAGAATCTTCTTTTTAAGATCAGGTGAGTTATAGGTCAATTTTTCTTTTTCGACTAATTGCACGTAATTTCTAAAACTAACTACCTGAATCCAATATCTTTTAGTTTTACTTGAAGCAACCCACCTTCGTCCATTAACTCTACCAATTAAACCAACTAGTAGCATGGACAGTATAAACAAAGGCAGAAAGCTTATAACTGACAAATACAGAAAGAAATATGCTAAATCTGTAAACACTCTAAAGCTACTAGCACCTTCTCTTAGAATGGTCAGGACAATTACTAAAATAAACGGATATAATACAAGGACTATAAGTACAAATAAACAAAGCTTTAACGATACCTTAAAAAATCTAAGCTTACTATTGCTACTTATATATTTCCTTTTGGCCAAGTCATTTATGACCGATTCTGTAAACGTTTTTTTACTAAACTGCCTACCTGCAGACAAATCTTTAACTAATGAATTAAAATAATATCCATCAAAGGATTCTACGTACTTGAGTATAGTTTTTTCATAACTTCTTAAGCTATTGTCTACTTTTGGACCCGGATAAACTACTTTATGGCCTTTAACTTTTTTTATATTTACAACTCCTCTATGTAACAGATGAATTATAGTTGCAGCAACTGAACGTTCATCAAGCTTTTTATAAAAAAATACACTGAGTTCAGCGGGATTAAAATTATTGGGTGGTATAAAGCTAGCAGTTATTTTATTACTTCTTAACCTTTTACGCTCTACAAACCAAAAATAAAACAAAAAAATTGGAAAAAACACCAACGAACCAAGGCCCATCAAAACAATAAACAGCCATAAATTTACCTCAATACCCTGCAACTCAAAAGAATTGCTTAGCAGGTCTACCACCGGAAACATAAGCATATAATATCACACGACACTTGTGGGGCTTATGCGGCAATGGTTTATAATATATTTATGGCTCAGTTTAGTTTTGATGTGGAATCCACCTATGACTCAGGAGAAATGATTAACGTATACGATCAATCTCAGCGTGAATTAAGTAATCGATATGATTTAAAAGGAACACATACATCTCTTGAATGGCTTGAAGATAAAAAAGGACTGAAAATATGTGGCGACGTACAATTTCATCTAGATGCCGTTATAGATATTTTACGTAAAAAAGCTGCAACAAGAGGGGTCAGCCAAAAAACATTTGATGTCACTAATGAACCAGAGACTACAAATTTAAGGATGATATGGTTAGTACCATTTAAAAATGGCCTAAAACAAGAAGATTCCAAGAAAATCACAAAACTGTTAAAAGAAAAACTACCGAAAATTAAAACTCAAATTCAAGGTGACTCCATAAGAGTAATGAGTCCAAAAAAAGACCAGCTACAGGAGGCTATGCAGCTACTAAAAACTCAGAATTTTGATTTTCCACTAAGCTTTACAAACTTTAGATAATTGCGGGTTTATCTTTTGATATTACTATACTTCTAGTTTAGAATGGCAGTGAATAATCAATAAAGGGTGAGGAGACGGAGATACAATGACTTTTCATGAAATTCTACCAAAAACTGAAGACGAGGCACCAAGACTTGATGTAGTAATGAATCAAGAGCAAGAGCTAAATATAGCTGGATTAGGACAGAGCATAATTGATCTAGTGGGATACGGAGCTAGGAGAGGATATCACATGAAAAGTAATCCCGGCTTCGAACTAACAACAAGACAGAAACAAGACGGAAAGCGCAAACTAACTCACGCGATGGTTGACATAGCAGAAACTGGCGAGATAATAAGCGCCGAGGCATCATATGATCTGCTTTCTTCACACGATAAACAAGCACATAAAGTAAAGGCTGCATTTTTTGCTTTTGAGCCTGACAGCTATGATATTGATAGACGAGGCAGAATTACAGACAAGAGTCTTCGTAATCAATACCCATCGTATTTTTATATCGAAGGTTATGAAAGTTTTGAAAGTGAATTAATAGAAGCGCCTAATCAAGAACAAACTATTGAAGACTTAAGATTATCAGGCACCCATAAACCTTTCGAGTCTAATGACTGGTCAATAAGATATATAGAAGAAAACAAAGAATCAAGAGGCGGACAATCATTAATAGAAATTTTGAAGTTGACAGTCGAAAGACTAAAAGAAGTTAACTCTTAGCTTTGATTAAATCGCATTAATAAAGTTATACTTAAGCTTATGAGCGGAATGCCAGAGCCAAGTATTGACGAGGTTTTTGAGGGCTGCAAACAAGTCCTAGAAAAAAACAAAAAAGACAGCTTCACAATACCAGCTGAAGGTCTATACCCACATCAATGGTTATGGGACAGTTGTTTTATCGCTATCGGACTAGCTGAGTATGACTTGCCAAGAGCCAAAAAAGAACTTCAAAGTCTACTCCGAGGTCAGTGGAGCAATGGAATGCTTCCGCACATGATTTTTGCCAAAGGAGACTCACATAAGCGTGATCGTGATATATGGCAATCATGGAGAAGTCCGTACGCACCCGACAAATTATCAACCAGTGGCTTTACTCAACCACCGATGTTGGCAGAAGCGATAGTTAGAATTGGTGAAAAAATGAAAATCCGTGATCGAAGATCATGGTATCAAGATATGTATCCTGCCTTACTCGCTTATCATCAATGGCTTTACTCCGAAAGAGATCCACATAAAGAAGGACTAATCCTATTAATACACCCTTGGGAAAGCGGCTTAGACAACTCACCCCCATGGATTGATCAACTACACCTCCAAGAAAAACCGTGGTGGGTTAAACTTGTAGAAAAAACCAATATAGATAAGGTTGTCATGTTCTTCAGGAGAGATACACTCCACGTTCCTCCCGGGCAACGAATTAGCAATATAGATGCACTGCTCTACTTTCATATAATTCAAAGATTAAAGCGAAAAAATTGGGATATTGATAAAATATTATCTAGATCACACTTTAGCTTTCAAGATTTAACATTTAATTGCATTCTTGTTAGGGCTAATCAACACATGATAGATATTGCTAAGACCATTGGGCATGAATTACCAGAAGACCTTAAAGAAAATTTCAAAAAAACTGAAGATTCACTCGAAACACTATGGGATGGATTCTATAAACAATACTATTCTAGGGCTTTTATTACCCATAAATTGGTTAAAGAAGGTAGTATTGCCAGCTTAATGCCTCTCTACGCTGGAAGCATATCCAAAGAAAGAGCACTAGAGCTAGTAAAAACTCTTAAATCTTCGAAGCAATTTGGTACAGAATACCCAGTACCTAGCGTACCTGTATCTAGCAGTTGGTACAAAGAATTTGGTTATTGGCAAGGACCTACTTGGATAAATACCAACTGGCTCATAGCTGATGGCCTAGACAGATACGGCTTCAAAGAGGAGGCTGACAACATCAGGAGTAAAAGTATAAAAGCAGTGACAAAACATGGTCCATACGAGTATTTTTCAGCAAAATCAGGTGAACCAGCAGGGGCAAAGAATTTTTCTTGGAGCGCAGCATTAATAATCAACATGATAGCCAATCAAAAATCTGGCAGTAAAAAATGAATATACTAACAATAGTTATACTTTTACTAAGTTTTATTAACGTTGGCGGTGGATCTGAAAGCATTGAGAAAAGAAATACTGAGCGTAAAAATGACATAAACAATATATATTCAAATCTTGAGAAACACTATGCTCAATACGGATACTACCCAACTTCTGAGGAATTTATAAATGACAAACTAAACACCCTGCCTGGTGTAGATCTGGAATCGTACATTGATCCAAATGGTAAAAAAATGCCACAAGGAGATTACAGCTATAGTCCTTCACAATGTAGAGCTGTTGGTTGTGATAGGTATATCTTAAAATCAACACTAGAGTCTGAAGACGACAGTGTTAGTGAATACAAAAAAGAAAATTTGAACTAATCTTCTAGTTTTGGGCGGTCTATTTGTTCTGTATCTATTACGGACTCTCCACCACCAATCTTAACGATATCTTTATCAATTTTTCCTAGCTCCTTTGAGGCATTATTGTAGTGACCTACTGTTGCGCCTAATGAATTCCCTACCTTACCAAAATACGTATTATAAGCTAGTAAATGCCTTTGAAGTTGTTCAATATTTTTTCTTATTAACTCTGTGTCTTTCTGAATTTCTAAACTTTTTAAGCCTTGAACTATTACTTGCAGCATTGCGCTTAACGTACTAGGTCCAACGATGACCACACGTTTTTCTACTGCAGCATATTGCATTAAATCTCTTCCGCTAACGCCACCTGAGCCTACCTTATTGGCTAGTAGGTCGTAATATACGGCTTCGGATGGTATGAACATCAACGCTTGATCTAGAGTTCCTTTTTTAGGCTTAATATACTTGGAAGTTTCATCTATTCTTTTTTTCAGATCTTCCTTATATATTTTTTCGTACTGTTGTCTTTGGGTGCCTTTTGAATCAATTATTCTATTATAATTTTCTAGTGAAAACTTGCTGTCTATTGGTAGTATTTTGCCATCTAGGTGTATCGCAGCATCGACTACAAACCCTGTGTCTATCTTGTATTGCAAAGTGTAAGAATTAGGCGGCAGCATATTTTGCAATATCTGTTCTAAATAAAACTCACCCAAAACTCCCCTTTGTTTTGGATTTTGTAAAACATTCTGCAACTGTTTAAGTTCATCAGCTACATCAACTACTTTCTTGTTTGTTTCATCTAGTTTTGTCAATCTCTCAGTAACATCCTTAACTAACTTTGCGCTAGCAGAGAGCTGTCTGGTCATACTTTCTTGGTTTTTATCAAGCTTAACATCTATTTGAGTTTTTAGCTGATCCTGAAGTTTATTCACATTATCCGATAGATGATTAATATTTTGCTGTATGAGATTAGAATCTTGTGTTGATTTAGATTTTTTTGGCTTAAAAATCAAATATAAAACAAGTACCAAATTTATAACTAGTAGTGTTAAAACGATTTCACTCATACTTTAAGTATAGCTGATTAATGATTGTCACACGAAATATGACTGTCCTCAAAAACCGAATCACTGTGACATATTATTGTATTGGTATTATTCTCTATTTCATGTTCATGATTTGCGTCTATATATTTATGGGCTAGTGGGGAAAGTACAATAATCAATAGAGCTCCTGCAAGCAAAGAAACTGAACTGACATCAAATTTTTTGCCATTACTACGTTGAATCTCAGGGATAACGTCGGTAGCCGCTATATAAATAAAAAATCCTGCAGTCATTGCTAATAAATACGGAATGGCAATACTCTCATCGCTACCAAGTCCATAAGTTAATGCTGCAGTTAACGTTGTTGCAAGTGCGCTAATTATGTTTATAATTATGGCCTTTTTCTTTTCCATACCGTTATTTAATAACAGGCCGAAATCTCCTATTTCTTGGGGTATTTCATGTACGGCGACAGCAATTGAAGCGACTATGCCCGTTGGTACGTTGATAAGAAAAGCAGCACCAATTGCAACTCCATCGAGCGCATTGTGTAGTGTATCCCCAATTATAATTAAAGATGACTTAACACCTCTTTCGTTTTTATGTTCGCGGTGATGATGAAAAAAATGTAAAAATTGCTCAACAAAGAAAAATGCCATAAATGCTAGTAATGCAGTCAGTAAAATAAGTCTAGTATTGTCATTCTGGCTTAAAGCTTCTGGCAATAAGTCACCAAAAGCTGCACCAAGTAAAATTCCTGCAGCAAATGGTGTTGCGTACTTTGCTATCTTTTTTGCTTCTGTCTTATCTCTAAATAACGTTACTGCAGCCAATAGAGAAAACAAGCCCCCAACTAAAGAGAAAAATATTACATTGAGCATGGGCATATACTAACTTTTTTAGTCATTAACTGCAACTTTGTCGCAACTTAGTATACAATTACTATTATGCTTCAAGGATCTTTGGAATCTACTCTGAAAAACAATAAACTTCATGTAACCAAAGAGAGAAAATTCTTGTTTCAGCTAATTGTCAATCACTCTTCCCCTCTAGAAATGAATCGTATCGTGGAATTAGCCAAAAATACAGTAGATAGATCTACGGTCTACCGTACAATAGAAACTTTTGAAAATATCGGCATAATCACGCGTATTTTCAGTGGATGGAAATACAAAATTGAACTTAGTGACAAATTCAGTACACATCACCATCACATGACATGCTTGAACTGCGGCCAGGTAGTCATGTTTAAAGAGTCAGATAAACTAATAGCAGAAATGAAAAACACTGAAAAACAGTATGGATTCAAGTCAACGTCACATAATTTAGAATTAAAAGGCTACTGTAAAAATTGCTGCTAAGACTTATAGCCACTTCTTATATTTGAAGTAACCTACAAATCCAAGCATAAGTCCAATTGTAATTGTACTAACAATCCAAAAAGCGTTTGGATCGCTTTCGAATGGCAATAGTACATTCATGCCATAAAATCCTCCCACAATAGTAGGAATCGATAAGAATATTGCAATACTAGTCAATCTTTTGAATATTTGATTAAGATTATTAGTGGCTATAGCTGTGTATGCCTCTCTTATATTTTGTATAGTTTTTAGCCTGCTCTTTGTCAATTCAATTAGCTCACTAGCAGAAAGTTGTAAATCTTCTATTAAATCTTCATCGTCTTTGTGAGCTTTAATATATTTACCACTAATCAGTGCCTGCAGAACAAGTCCGTAAGGCTGCAGAGCAGCTAAAAATTCGTTTAAATCTTCTTCGATGTCAATAAAGTTCAAAACATCTTCGTTTTTAACTATTGTTCTTTGAAGTTTGTTTCTTGTTGATAAAATCCGTTTTGTTACTTTGTTCAAATGATCTCTGTAGCCTTTATTAACTTCTTCTAGTATTTCTAGAACAAACTTAACCTTTTGAGTTGTAACAATGTCTCCTCTCTTAGCAAGATTATCCAAAGGTTGTGACTCGGTTCTGGATAGCGTAACAACATTATTTGGCATAACTACAATCAATAACGGATGCGTGCTTGTATGCGATCCTGATGGACGACAATACCTGACATATATATAGATATTGTTGCCGTTCCTCTCAAGTCTAGGTGCCTCGTACAAATCTGTTCCGTCTTCTAGCAAGTCGATTTCTAGTCCGTAGTTTTTTTCTAGATTGTCTAGCTCTGAATATTCTGGATCAATAACTCTAATCCAGCTACCTTTTTTAGGCGTCCTTAATTCACTCATGACTGAATCTCTAATAGTCCGATGATAAATAGTCTGCATAAGAACTATTGTAGTGTAAGTTAGATAATTTAAAAAGCTTATGTCTTATTATTAGGAGATTGACAACGTTTCATTATGAGCTTCAGCTTCTTCAACCAGACTCATATCTCTACCATTTAAGTGCCACTCTATTATTCCACTAACTCTTCTTAAGCTATCAATACTTAAATGATAACCAGGTAGCTCAAAAACTCTACCATTAGGATGTTTTTCTATTTCTAAATTCCAAGAATCTAGCTTAGTCAAACCATCTCCATTCATTATTATTACATTAACATCCGTTTCGTCAGGAATTCTCTCGGCTATACCTTCTAGGGGTTTTTGTGCAGCATATAGTATCGCCGTTTTAGCTATCATGCCTAATGATTGAGCCGGTGGAACAGTGTCTTTTAGAGCCTTACCATAATCAATTAATACACTTGGACTCATAGCTGAAGCTTTTCGTATAACATGAGAAGGCTCATCATATATAAATTGCTTAGCTGCATGAACACCCAATCTGTCTAGTCCAGCGGGGGCAAATGCTGTTACGCCAGTAGGCCTCCTATCTGGCTTACCTAGCTCTGATCTTTTATTGATGATTTCTTCTGTTGCAGAAAGTAAGCTCAATGTACCACCCCTAGAACCTCCAATAGCTTCGTATGTATCTATAGTTACATTTTCTTTTTCACTTATTTCATCAAAGCTATCAGCCACATTCATAGCCATCTGCTCAAATGACAGACCTAGTACTTGTTTTACACTTGGCTTTCTGCCTTTAAATCCTTCGCTACTAAAAACAACTAAAGCTCTTCCTTTAGATCTACAATACTGACTTAAGTGGTCAACAATCGGTGCTTTAAACCCACGATCACTAGGAGTGCCTAGCTCAAATGTCATCTGTACTGGTGGCAGATCAGAGCGTTCTTTACCTAAAAAGCCTACGTTATATACATCGGCTTGAATATCTAGACCAGAATCAGTTGTTGTTTGTATTGTTTTGCGATTTTCTTCTGTATCATACTTTTCATCTAAGTTTACAAATCTAGTTGGTTGATATTCACCTTTCACTTCGTATGCAGGATCTGGACAGCTAATAATTTTGTTTGAAGCTATTAAACCTACTCTTTGTAATAATTTAGCTGTTCTAAGTGCAGTTGAACTTAAAGATGTATCTAACTCTTCCACGATGAATGGATTTTTCATTTCAAGGCTTGATACATCACTGCTCATAAGTGTACCTTTTAATTTATCTATATTAATCGTATCACGTAAAATATGTGATATATCTAACAGTAAATCTATTTATTTACTTTTAAAACTTCTATACTAACTTGTTGTTTTAATCTTAACCATAAGCAATAATGTAAACACATGACAAAACTAAAACGGACAATTAGCTGGAAAGTATTTGCTCTATACGGACTAGGTAATATTTTGGGAGCAGGAATTTACGTATTAGTAGGTGAAGTTGCTGCTGAATCTGGTAATGCATTAATTTGGTCTTTCCTTGCTGCAGGAATTGTCGCTCTTTTCACAGCACTTACCTACAGCGCATTAGCTACTAAATACCCTGTTAGCGCTGGAGCTGCCGTGTATACCGAACGCGCATTTATGAACAAATATTTAAGTACATTAATTGGTTTATCTTTAGCCTTTACTGGTATTGTTTCAGCGGGGGTTTTACTTCGTGGTTTCGATAGATATTTTCAACAGCTATTACAAACCTTTGATTTAAGCTTGAGCGTTCCATCGTGGATTGTAATTTTAAGTACTCTATTAATTCTTACAATTATTGCACTAAAGGGCATAAAAGAATCCGCGTTTATGGTAGTGTCGCTAACTCTGTTAGAAGCAGGTGGTCTTATAGCAATTGTAGTATATGCAGTATTAAATGGTGATATAGCTAGCGCTACAATTGATAGTGTTAGATCCCTAAGCTCGGTTGAGCCAATTGCGATACTGCTTGGCGGATTTTTAGCTTTTTATGCCTTTATTGGCTTCGAAGACATGGTAAATATAGCTGAAGAAGTAAAAACTCCTAGTACTAGTATTAAAAAAGGCATGATTTGGGCACTGGTTTTAGCAAGTATTTTATATATGGCTACAGCCATCGCATCTCTTTCAGTGTTATCAAGTGCAGAACTGGCAAGCTCAAAGGCTCCTTTAGCCTCTGTATTTCAGCAAGCTAGCGGCATAAGCTTTCCTGTTATAACTCTAATTGGATTATTCGCAGTAATAAACGGTGTTTTAGCACAAATAATTATGAGCTCGAGAGTTTTGTATGGTTTAGCTCGTGAGGGTTGGCTTACTAAAAAACTGGCAAATGTCTCTAAAGTTCAGCGCACCCCCACATTAGCCACCTTATTGTCGTCTTTCGTAATAGCAGTAGGAGCATTAATATTACCCTTAGCAACTTTGGCTAAAATCACCAGTTTTGCTCTACTAATAATTTTTTCTGTCGTTCAGGTGTGCGCTCTAAGGCTTATTAAACTTAAAAAAATTAATCTAAACAAAATAATTCCAATACTAGGTTTAATTACAAACTTAATAATTATTGCCGTACAAATTTCAACATTTATCTAATTTTTGCAACAAATAATAAATTCGCTAGCTAAATTTCACCCAGTCCAGACTTTAGCTTGGACGTTGCAAATGCAGTTTTTTTAGTTTATATCGCTCTTTACGGTTATTTAAAGTAGCATCCGCTACTGTAGGCACTGGCAATTTTTAATTAGACCGTTGATAATTACTGATATAAACTACTACTATGGTATTAGGGCTATTGATTGGTTTTAGAAACAAATTAGCTTATTTTGTTTACAAGTTTATTTTAAAACCAGTCTTTTTTATGCAAGACCCAGAGGTAGTCCATGACAGAATTCTTAATCTTGGGAAAAAAACCTCCAACAACGCGTTAATAAAACCTCTTATTAGTCTTGCGTTCGGCTACAAGAATAATATGCTTGGACAGAAAGTAGATGGTATTGATTTTGTTAACCCAGTTGGTCTAGCTGCCGGTTTTGATAAAAATGCGCAATTGACTACACTTACACCGCTAATAGGTTTTGGATTTG
>JAUIKH010000038.1 GCA_030430915.1 bacterium
TACCAGTCCCGTTTCAATGTTTCGAAGGAAGTCTCCTGAGGCTCGAAGCAGTTTCGCTCAACGCTCAGGCGTATTTAATCCCGGCAATTAGAGTGTGGTGCGGACGGGGAGACCTGTCTACACCTAATAAGTGGTTGAATATAAAGAATAAATTATAATTTGATATCTATAATGTTACATACAGTGTTATATAAAGGCAGAGTCACTTTGAATCAGTCTGTAGGAATAAAACCTATGCCTAGAAATCAATTCCACTATATTTTAAAGCCGGGAGGCTAGGAGATATACACGCCTGCTAGCTTTATTAGCTCCTCTGCTTCTTCAGTAGCTTGGTTAAAAAAGTGACACATGCCCATTTGGATGGTTTGGATGTACATTATATATACAAATTTCCGTATTTTTTCGGAGAAACCTATTAACTAGAATAAATTTTTGATTTACTCCAGTGACACCTAATTAAGGGTCAATTATAGGTATATTATTATGATTAATAGGGTATTCGGAGCTTTTTTAGCCTTATTGCTTTCAGGGTGTGTCTCCAACCAAGCTGTTCGAACAGTTCAGGTTGGTGATGAAGAAAAGTCTTGTGCTGTACTGAGGGCTGAATTGTCACAATTAGGTGCGACATTTGAAGACGTAAAAGATGACTCGGGTGTAACCGGGAAAAATGTAGGTTTAGCTTTAGTCTTCTGGCCAGGAATAATAGTTAATGAAGTGCGATCCAATAAAAACCAAGACTCTATTGATAGCAGAATAAATCATTTAAGCACCATCTATAATGGCAAATGTATTGAGGGTGACGCTGAAAGGGTTCAAAGCAATACCTTGACGGAGCGACTCCAAGAACTAAAAGACCTTAATGACCAAGGTCTAATTACTGATGAGGAATATCAAAGCGCTAGAGAAAGCGCTCTTAGCGATCTTTAAATGCAATATTGAGAGGGGGGTCTATATTATTCGCCTCCTCGACTTGCTGATGTGGCCTGACTGGCTGCTATAAGCAACGGGTTTCATGAAAGCTAACAAAAATACCTAAAGTCCAATAGTTTCATCACATATGCTTTTGCCCAGGAAGTCATTTTCTTGTAGAGAATAAGAGCTGCTGTTATGCAGATCACTGACAAACTTAATAGCTATGATTTAGGCCCTAAAAAATGTTTATCAGCTGTTGTAGGTGATCCTAGGCTTGTTGTAATTGATGTTGAAACCACCGGCCTAGATCATATTTGTGACAGGGTTATCCAATTTGCCTGCATCGATACTACAGCTCAGCTTCGTAAATCTTTAGAGGGTTGCGAGGATGCTTCAGATTCAGACGCAGTAACCACCTACCTCAATCCAGAAATGCAAATCCCGAAAGACGCACAAAGAATTCATCGAATTACTGACGAGATGGTAAGGGGGGCGCCGCTATTTAAAGATGTAGCTGGTTCATTCTTAAAGTTTATCGATGGCGCTATTCTTGTCGGACACAACATTAAGTTCGATTATGAGTTCATTAACGCGGAGCTTATTCGGGCTGGCTATCCACCGATAACAAACCCTGTTTTCTGCACTTTAAAGGCTGCTCGAAAATCTCTAGTTGAGTATACAGATAGGTTTGATTTAGCTAGTGTTGCGCAGGCTGTAGATATTGAGCACAGCAACCCACATGACGCATTAGCAGATGCAACGGTTACAGCTAAGGTGCTTGCGAGATTGATGATTCTTAATGTGGGTCAAAGAAGACATGATCGCCATGAAGTCGAAAACGATGATGGTCTCATGATAAAAATCTTTGGTGTGACAATTGCGATAGTGGTTTTTGTCGTTTTAGTCATCCTCACTTTAAGCGCTTGAGAAATGGCGCGGGTATAAAAATAGTCACATAGGTGCTTTAGTTAAAAGCTGATATTAAACATGATTCGAAAAGTAGAGAATTATCATTCTTTGATAGGGTATCGAATCTAATCAATAAAACTCAATATGACAAACAGCCAAGATAGCTCAGAAGACTACAAAGCCTTACCCGCAGCCTTAACCGATGTCATTAATAGTCCTGAGGACGCTACGGAGTATATAAAAAGGGTTATGGAACTTTCCGTAGAATTTGATGCTAAGACAGTAGAGCAAGCTAAGCGCGAAGCAGCCGTGATGTCTGTAGTAGATTCAAAGTTGATAGCCTAAGCTAAAGAAGTTTTTAAGATTCTCAGCATAGCAGTGAAGTTACCCCATCTAGCCTTAAAGCTGGGTATTTTAGATAAATTCATAACTCATTGTTACATTTGCAGTTTGCAATAAATAGTTCTGTAAAAAAAATAGCTCACTCAGTCACATTAAGTTTAATTGCTTTAGCTGTATAAATAAGGGGGCCGCTGCTAGTCATATACCCAATAGCAAGTCTATGTAACCCAGGCTGCAAATTGCCTTCAAAAATATTAACAGCATGGAAATTATCAAGGGTTTCTAAAACAACTGCTGAACCCAAGTTTTGTAGCTTTAGGTTCCAGCTTTCAAAGTTCCCATCATTGTTCAGAAATGACCACACTTGTTTACCTGCAATCACAGAAAGCATAACAACAACTATTTCACCGCTTTTGCCTACATCAGAACTGTCGGGATAGACTTCGCCAACTAATGTAATCAGATCGCCTTTCAAAAAGCTGTTGCTATAAGTGGGCGAGCCATTGGCGGCATAAGCACCACCAGAAAATGCAGCATTAGTTTCAGATCCTGTAATAGAACGTACTTTACTTGCTGATGGTATTGGGGCTTCGGGCTTTGGTCCTGGGCCACTTATTTTATCAACACCCCAGTCAGCTTCACCCCAATTACTCTCGCCCCAAGTAAGACCTAATGTGCTAGCCGAATAGCTAAAAATCAGTGTGGGAATAAATATTGAAATGCACTGTTTAAAGATTTTCATTGCTACGAGCTCTAATGATTTTATTCTTTTCGTTTTCTAATCGCTTAAAAGCAGCGGTGGCCTTGCTATTCATTAGGCCTTGTGATTTTTCTGTATTATCAGATGAGTCTTGAGTTTCAGTAGCTGTTAAATTCTGAATTGTTAGTAATTGGAAGTTTGAATCAGTATTAACAATGCTACCGCAGATAGCCGTCACAGTTATTCCAGGGCCAAATTTTGAAGAATCTGCAGTATCTGTGGCAAAACAAAGTCCTAAATATGAGTTCCCATCTGGCGTCCCAGAAGCAAGGAGCCCGACATTGGTTGTATTGTAGTTAGTGTTTTCTCCGAAGCATGCAACACCTCCGCCTAACAGAGCGGTTCCTACTGGGCATACAGCTGCTGTGATCTGAGAAGAGAAAGGGGAATCTGCATTAAAGTTATATGAGGAGATATAGCTTTCTGTAACAATATATCGTTGGTCAAGATATGCTGCTAGGCCCAATACGGCATCTGTATTCGTGTCTATTGCATCTTCTAGCACATCAAAGTTTTCATTTACTTCTTCAGCTAAAGCTGGAGATCCATCTGTAAAAGTATTTGGTACATTTGTTTGTGCAAAGGAAAAATTGGCTATTATTGTTAGGCAAAGAGAGATTAAGTGTAGAAATATTCTCATGATAAATGCGCTCCGGCAGAAAAGACTCTAGATTCCATAAGTACCATGTGTATTATTACAGATGATTTTAAACTATTCAATTTTCTCCCCGTATTTGCTTTATTGTATTACTTCGGCATCTAGATGCGTATCGCAAAGTTCTATGTGTCATTAAAGGCAGCAATTTACGTAAGGTAATTAACATAACCCAAAAAATGTCGGAAGGCTCCAACGAATTGTATTAATTTTGGGGACTGATCTTGAGCCTCTTGCTATCTTGCTGGACAGAGAATCATGTATTAAACAGTTAATCAGATATCTTAGACTAATTAGAGGTTGGGGGGGGAGGATGGGCCTACTTGACAGCTTTCGAGTAAGGCGGAGCTGGCATTCTGCTACCAAAAACCGCGAGTATTTTCAGTTTAGGCCTGAAGCTTAGAATCTATTACCGACATTACGCTGGCTTCTGCCATTGCCTGCTTCACAGTAGCTTGATCGAAGTTAGTGGAGAATTCCATAGCCTCTTTTAAAAAGACTTCTTTGTCAGAGGCGCTAATGGCCTTGTAAAAGGCATCTACTAAGGATTGGTATTCTTGGTTCATATATTTAACGTTAATTAGAAGTCTTTAGAGTCTGCTTTCGGCCATAAGCAGAAGTTACATTTTTTTCAAAATATGGCGAACAATTTCAATGCGCCATATATTAAAGGTTATGCGTCCATTCAGAGTATTCCGTGCATTGGTGCTGAAAATTAGTTAGTATTTAATATCGTGAATTCTATCGGAAAGGAACCCAGTGACGCGAATTACTGCCTCTTTAATTGCATGTCTTCTGATCACTTCCTGTGCAACCCAACCTCGCCAGTACAGAGTAATCTTTATTTCAAATCCCCCAGGTGCATCCTTGGTTTGCTCAGGCCGAAACTGGGGATACACGCCATTTACGCTTTACTACGATAAGAGTGTGATGGAGCAACCATCTATGAATCCAGGTGACTGTTACGCTCAATGGTCAAGCGGTGCGCGCGAGTCATATCCTCCAAGGATTCGCGTTTTCGATGTAGGTGCGACTGAAATAGCTGCTCAGAGGCCAGATGTTCCAGGTTACTCTCAGGATGCTGAGTTTGCATTGAAAGTACAGCAAATGAAGATTGATAGAAATCGAACGAATGCACCAGCGCCTCAACAGCAGCAACAGCAAATCAATCGACCAGTCACCTGTACAACGAACGTGGGAATTACGACCTGTTTCTAGCTCGCCAAAACCAAAAATACTTAAGAAAAACTTGTAGAAGGGTGTCACAGTATTGTTTTCTAACAAAACTAGGTGGCAATATGAACCAGATTCTCCAAAACCTTTTTGCACTCCGGGATGGCGATGGTACCTTGATGTCGCGAGTTTGTGACGAGATAAATCTCGAACTTTCTCTTATGACTGCTTCATCAATACCAGAAGACCAATTGGAAAACTTAATTGAGTACCTCAATTCCGTGCTGTTACATGAAACAATTGAACCCGAAATTGCACAAAATCTGGATAGGCTCTACGGAGAACTCTTAGATCTTATAGTCTAGTTGCAGAATGCGCATAACATAAAGTTGAGGCTGCACCTCGATAACAAAATCATCCGACCAGCGCATATCATCTCTTACAAAGCAGCCAACTCTACCTTTTGTTTATACTGCCATTGCCTGCCAATTTAACCCCATTTCCATGTAGAGTTTTATTTGCTTACCAGATAAGAAATCTCTTGTTTGAGCTTGCATCAGCTCAGAATTCCGGATTATTTGGAGGCCTACAAAAATCAATGATAAAACAATGGCTATACCTCCGACGATTTCGGTGCTTAGCGCATATTCTTGTAGTTTTTCTTCACAGCGATCCTTTCTGACAGTCATAACCAACGTGAATTAGATCTGCCTTACCCCAAAAGCACACCTTTTAACATGGAAATTCAAAAGGGGCAGCTTTGGGTCGAAAGCAGACTCTCATTAATATACCCAAAAAGGGCCAATTTCGGTTAAAAAATTAACAATAATTAACTTATCCTGGTAGGAGGCCAGAGGTCTATAGGGGGAGGGTGGGTAAATCGCTAGGTACTTCTACTTTGGCCACCGTGTCCCTTCATAAATAGACTCATCCACAATTCAAAACATGACCTTGCAATACAATATGGCGAAGCTGGAGATAAACTCCTTGAGCATACCTTTAGCTTGCACGGCTATTTAACTACCAAGAATATCTAAAGCTATTAGAAAGCTCGCATCATAAAATGGGAATTCAAAAATTACATACCCAAAATACTTACATACAAGCGATTAAAGCACCCCAATTTTATCTCACTTTATTGAAATACAATTCGCAAAAGTGTAACTTGTTATCGCAAACAGGGAGGATTGAAAAATGGGTCTAATTAGATGCCCAGAGTGCTCAACGGAAGTTTCAGATAAAGCCGCGAACTGTATCAAGTGTGGAGCACCCATCGGTACGGTTACTATTCAGGAAACAGGGAAAAAGCTAAAAGCACAAATTATTGCTTCATCCGTGCTGTTCTGGTTTGGGCTACTTTCG
>JAUIKH010000009.1 GCA_030430915.1 bacterium
CCCCAGCCATCAGCTTCATAGCACTGAATTCTACCTGTTACTGTGTCGTAGTACATGGAGCCAAGATATGTATCGTTGCCGTCTGCAACAGGCGGTGCAGATGCACGGTCAAGCGTAAACAAAGTGACTGGTCCACCATTGATACCGCCACCAATCTGCACGTTATCTGGTACTGTGTTGGCGTCATTTTGGATGAAGCTTAGGTTATCTATCCAGAATATCCTAGCTGTTGCATCAGCTTGTCTAATTATTAGATCTGGGTCTGTTGCAGTTGTCGCATCGGTAGTGATTGTACATGTAACCTTTGTCCAGCCAGTCGTAACCAATGTCTGAGTACTGTAATTAGTACACTCTACCTCGTTTGAACCACCGTCTCGTGTGTAGAATACTTCAAGATTATCTACCATTGTACCGCTATCCAATTTTGCTGCAAATGACACTGTAAATGTGGTGCTGACAGTTGGGTTTGCACTAAGATTGTTAAATACTCCGTCGTCCGCAGATGCAGAAGTATCTACTTCTACACCTGCTTGGCCAGTTACATATTCACCAGAGGTTGTAGTTCTAGATACACTATTACTGCTACCTTCAATTTCCCAGTCAGAAGAGAACCCAGAAGAATCCTCTGCACCACCGTTAGACGCTAACTCTGTAGTTAGGTTATTTACACTAAACAGATTAGTACCTATAGACGTTTGCACTTCTAGAATACCTCCAGCTATAGGTGTTGTATCGTTGTTTCTTATAGTAAGTCCGTCCGCAGCACCGCCAGATGCATTTAGTACTAATTCAGCACCACCAGCACTTGTTAAAGTGTTGTCATATGCAGACTGAAGGTCAGTAGAACTAGATGCACCAGCTGCTGTCCAGCCTGTACCGTTCCATATTAGTGTAGCTGTACTGTTTTCTTTCATTGATATGTCTACAGATGTTCCACCTAATGATAGCGTGAAGTCTTCAGATCCATTAACGGCAGTTACGTATATAACTCTACCAACTACTTGGCCACCGACAGCTGGCACAGGTAATGTAACCGTTACATCGGTTGCAGTCGCATCTACTGCAATAGTACTGTAGCTATCTACACCTGTTATGCTACCATTTACAGCAAATGTTTGAGTTGAGCCAGATGACAAGAACTGTGTTGGAGCTACTTTAAGCAAGAAAT
Source organism: bacterium (assembly GCA_030430915.1). GTDB lineage: Bacteria > Patescibacteriota > Saccharimonadia > Saccharimonadales > SZUA-47 > JAUIKH01. The sequence goes on from JAUIKH010000009.1 coordinate 1,169, forward strand.
TTGTTGTGTCAGCGGTTAGAAGGTCGCTACCGGCAGAATCTTTAATCTGGAATGCTGTTGTTGAATCTGTAGTACTCTGGAACAATGCAAGTCCGCTACTTACCAAATCACTCTGAAGTGTTACATTACCGCTAAAAGTAGAAGAGCCTCGAACTTCCAGATTTCCTACCACGTTTGTATTGCCAGCAGTTAGTGTTCCTGCTCCACCCACTCCAGTACTACTTATATTACTAAGCCCTATCAAATCTAAACTAGCTCCAACACTTAACCTCGGTGTTAAAGTATATGATACTGTTGTAGTACTATTATCGAATAAATCTTGTTTTAGATGGTTTGATCCACCAAAACTATATATATTTCCATTATACGAAGTGGAAGATCTTGCTGCATAATTTACGCCTGTTGATGTCGTTGCTGTTATAGTGCCCGGTACTCCACTGTTAGCAACATCTATGGTGTACGCAGTATAGTGGTAAGTTGCACCATTTCTGATACCACCAGAGATATAAAGCTTGCCATTTATAGCATCTAGGTTAAACAGCTGTCTAGGTTCTACACCATTACCGGTATTTACTTTTGTAGCGCTAGATGAAGACATACTGCCATCACTATTAAAGTCACCGTAGAAAAGAGTATCGTGACCTCCTGCAATAGTTGTTATCGTATTATACTGGGGCATACCCCACAACACATAAAGTCTGCCATTAACTATTTCTGATGAGTGCATAACTCTTCCCTGATGAAGCCAGCTAGATTCGCTTGACCAGCTACCGACTGTACCGTCTGGATTAACTTTGGCGTAATAGATTGCTTGTGAACCTGAAGAACCACCGGAGATGGCGCCACCTATGATATACAAATACCCATTGTTTGTCTCTGCACTATGATAGACTCGGTCCGCTGGCAAGTTGTTTGGTGCTGTTTGCCAAACTCCCAGAGATCCATCAGAATTAACCTTAGCAAAATACACTGTATCAGTACCATTACCCAGCCTCCACTGACCAAAACCGTTCGCTCTTGTTGTTGATCCACCCACAACATATATATAGCCATTTACGTATGTTGCAGTATGCCCAACTCTATTGGCCGGAAGTGAATTTGTATTGGTTGTCCAAGAGCCTAATGTTCCATCTGAATTGACTTTTGCATAATACACAGTAGTAGTACCGTTACTTGGGTTAGCACTGTTATTGGCACCTCCTATGACGTACACAAAGCCATTAGCAGCTACAGCAGCACTTTCTGATCTTTGTGACGGTAGAGCTGTTGTAGTGCCCCATGTGCTAGAGGTGCTTGATGCCAAGCTCAGCAACTGCTCGCTATCTTTATTCAGTATATTAAAAGCTGCTTGACTGTCAGATGAATTTTGTAACGTAAATGATCCGTCCTCTCCGCTGAATGTACCTACTGTTTCTAGTGAGTTTAGTGAACTACCAGATGACCCTGCTTCTGCTGTCTGGAAGACTATGTCACCACCAACACCAGTACCAGTACCTCTTGCGCCAGCAATGGTTGTTAGTACTGTGGATGCAGATATATTTGTGCCATTTGAATTTCCACCTTGTAATGTCACATTGCCGCCTGCTGACAACCCACCAGTACCACCTCTTATATTGACTGCGCCACCATTACCATTTATTGAGCCACCTCCATAAACATTAACTTGACCACCGTCTCCTGAGGTTGAACCTCCAATGCCTCCGTTTATTGTTAAATACCCACCATCTCCTGTAGTTCCGCCACTGCCTGAATTAACAAGCAATGCTCCACCATTTCCTGTACCATTGCCATCGGCAGATTTAACTGTCAAGCTATCGCCGGAAGTGTTTGAAGAGGTTTGATTTGCTACACTTATTGTTCTGTTAGTTCCATTTGAGAACATAAAGTCTACTGCTGCTGTAATTGCTGAAGTATCGACTCCCAGTACATCTGTACCGTTGTCTTGAACAGCAAACTTACTGGTTGAACCAGTAGCAATATTCACCAAGAAATCACTGTCTGTTGCGGTATCGTCTAGTGTGAAAGATATGTCTCTAGCATCTGTTGTGGTTACAGTATTGCCTTCGTTATACGCAGCTTGTAATCCACCTAAGCCATTACAATTACCGGCAGTTGCTAGACAAAATTCATCATCTGCAGAAATAGTTGGTATAGATACAGAGTAATTGCCAGCAAGTGCATCAACATCTATGGTGATGGTATTTGAGGATCCGTCAGAAATCACTAATTCTCCAGCTGTTGAGCTATCACCTATTTCTACCTGACCGTTGCTAGTATCTACGTTTAGTATTGAAGCTCCTGATGCATTTTGTACTTGAAATGCAGTTGTGGAGTTGGCAGACCCTCTAAATCTAAAGTCAGATACATCTGAGTTTGTACTGGTAGTACTATTTGTCTGTTGACCTGCGTATATAGTTCCGGTACCAGAATCATTAATTGTTGCGGCATCAGTGGCTGAGCCACTAAATCTATTTCCTTCTAAAGTATTTTTGTCACCAGAACCACTAATATTAATCGCGTAACATGATGTTGTACAGCTTGTATCATAGATGGCATTTCCCTTGATTGTGTTGAAATCACCAGATACTGTTATACCAAAGTTAAAAGTAGCTCCTCCAGTATCATAAATAGTATTGCTGATTATTTGATTATTAGTACCGGTACTCATGGATATAGCTCCGGTAGGTCCAGTATTGTTGCCATCTAGAAGGTTATCGGAGGCTACACTATACGTAGAACTAGCTAAGTCTAAACCTATAACTGTATTGTCTTGAAATACATTTTCTGATATTAAGTTGTTTGCACCAGTAAAGTAACTACCTAAATTGTTTGCCTGTACGATGTTATTTGTAATTCTGTTATTGCTTGAATTAATTAAGATTATTCCAGTCCCGTCATTGTTCTGTGCTGTAACAGATTCTATATTGTTGTTTTCACTTGCTGTTAAGTACAATCCATTAATTCTGAAGTCTTCTATCACAACATTGTTGATGTTTGCACCCTGCCTAGCACTTGCTCCATTACCATCACCCATTCCGTTGAAATATATACCCGCTTGCGTACCGGCTGTATTTAAATCTTTTCTACCATCTAGTTTAAGGTTTTCAATAACGACTCCTGTACCAGTAGAAGTGTCACTGTTTTCTATTAGGTTCTCATCAGCATCTAGGTCATCTAGCTCAATGATGGTTCCGTTGCCTACACCTTGTAGGGTAGTGTTGTTTGGAATAGATATGGTTGCGTCTGCTACATAAGTACCACCTAGTAAGACTACCTTGCCACCAGCTGCAGCTGTTAGAGCGGAGTTTATTTCTGTTTCGTCAGACGTACCGTCTGTTACGTAGTCTGCTGAATCTTGTTCTGCCTGTGTAGATGGGTCTGTTCCGTGACCAGAAGCTACTACTATATATTCTCCTCTATCACTCTGCCATTTACCATTAGCATATGTTAGTAGGCTGTCAGTGTCGCTATCAAAGTAGACCATTCCTTCTGTAGGTGAGCCAGGACGAGAAGCAGTGTTACCGCCAGTTATTGTTAATGATTGGCTAGCAGCTAGAACGAAGTCTACGGCTGATGTTACGGTTGATGAGCTAATTGAAAAGTAATCTGTACCCGTACTGTCTTCTACAACGAAAATGTCATTAGTTTGAGTTCCGTTAGCTTGAACCAATAGTTGTACTTCGTCTGTATCACCGTCAACACCTAGTTTAGCTAGGTCTGTAGCTGAGCCGATTGTTACGTTGTCTGTACTGCTTACTAAATTAGCTACATTTGCTGTTGTTTGCCAAACACCAGCTCCTGTGTCGTCTGTACCACAAGTAAGCACACCCGAGGCATTGGTTTCTAGTGCTGTACATGACTGGAATGATGCGTCACCAAAGCTTATGCCAGTCCCACTAGTACCTGCATTAATTAATAGTGTGTCTGTATTGGCATTACCCAATATAGTGTTGTTGTACAAGCTGACGTGCCCAGAGTCATCTATAGAAAGCGCGACGGAGGAGTTTGTTCCAAGTTGCAAGGCTTGCGCACCTTCTGTCCCTAAAAGCAAGGCATTAGCTAATGAATTAGTAAAAGTATTTGAGCTATTTGGGCTATTTCCAGCCGTGCCAACTTGACCGATAATTGCAGCTGTGCCTCCACCATCTTGAGTTAATCTAATATATGCATTGTCACTTTCTCCTGAATTATCGCTATCAGCAGCAAGCGTAAGAACAGAATCACCCGTATTATTAATGTTTACTGTACTATTAAAGGTGCTTGATTCAGTTACAGTCAATGCTCCGGCATTGGTTGTTGTTAAGCCTGCCCTACCTAATGTTATTGAGCTGGCGTTGGTCACACCTAGCGTTATTCCACCAGCTGTACCTGCAGCAGAGCCAGTATCAACAACAATGTCGCCTGAATTACCAGATGTTGTAGTGTCACCAGTAGTTATTGTTACATCGTCACTGTCGGCACTATCTACATCGGATGATGCTACATTAGCAGCTCTGAATGCATACGGAACTGACGTAAGTTTAAATCTTGGGCTCATTTCACCGTCCCAAGATGCCGCCCCTCCAGAACCACCAATGTTCATGCCCAAGTATAGGTCCTCTGACCAATCTATTGCTGGAAATGCTGTAACGTCTCCTAGGTAAACTGAGTAATAGCCATTCTGGATGGATACTAAGTCACCCGTAGATCTCGTTTCTGTCCATTGAGCTGCTCCACCAGAACTGACGTAGTAGAGTTTAAACTCAACATGATAATTACCGTCAGGTACTAATGCCCCTGTGTTGGTCAGTAGCCTACCTTGGAAGTTCAGCTGACTAGACGTGGCAGCCTGAGCTGGTGACGACTGAGAAATGATTGACCCAGCTACCGGAACAGCTATTAGTAAAATTAATAATATTGCAAGTGCCTTACGCCCACGCAAGCTCAGTTTCCGGGCGCGTGGAACCAAGCTTGCGCAGACGTACGGCAAGTTTATTTTATTCAAAAAGGCACCAAAAAAGCTCAACGCCCGGGCGCGTGGGGTTGAGCTTTTACGATGCCTTTTAATAATATTTATCGCAGAAACGACAGCAAGGGATAACGATGTTATCCCTTGCGTGACTTTTATAATAAGTACGTGTTTGTGTTTTTTTGTAAATTTATTTTTCATGTGTTGCTTTTGGTTTTATGCAACACAGAGATCAGAAAACTGCGAGACTTTCTGATACTGCGCCCGTCTACTTTTATCTGTAGACTAGCTCAGTGTATAACAAATTTGTTCACTATTTCAAGACATTTATGCTTAATTTACTGTTAGTTTTCCACAAGCCCATATTAAAACACCCCGTTAATAGGGGTGTCTTACCTAGCACTTTTGTATTGAGTTTATACGGCAGTTATTTTAATTTTTGTTAGCTGCTGTCTATGACCGCGCTTTGTGTTTACACGCTTTTTAGCTTTGTATCTAAGTGCGGTTACTTTATCGCCTTTTAGATTTTCTTCAATAATTTTAGCGCTGACTTTTGCAGATTCTAGTTTCTTAGAATCAACAATAGAACTATCACCATTAACTAGCATTATTGGTTTAAATTCTAGAGTCTTCTTATCAGAATTAATTTTATTTACTGTGATTTCATCACCCTCTGCGACAAGATACTGACTGCCACCACAAACAATTACTGCTTTTTTCATTATTTTCTCCTAAGATTTCAAACCATTGTAACAAATCTACCCCTGTTTGTAAACAGTAGTGTTAGATTAATTTTTTAGTCTCTCTTTATCAAAGATATGGATATTTCTGCATCACCAATATTATGGCTGGACGTAAATTTGCCATCAGTGGTAATTTCATCAGTTAATATTGCTGCTAGAGCTTCTTTGGAGATATAATCTGAAAACTCATTTATTGCAGAGCTAAGGACGTCTGAGTCTGTTTTTAAGCTAAGATTTATTCGGTCGTCCACGTCTAAACCAGCTTCTTTTCTTGCATTTTGCACAAACCTGACAACTTCTCTAGCTAATCCTTCTCGTTTTAAGCTCTCAGTAATGTTTAAATCAAGCTCGACTGATTGCTCACCTTCTGTATGCCATTCAACATTTTTAATATTTAGCTCTTCTTTTAGAATTTCTAGATATAAATCTTTAGAGTCGCCTAAATCAGTCATCCCATTAACTGTTATAGAATTAAGTGGCTGGCGAACTTTTACTTGTGCTTTAGCCCTAGCAGACAATCCCTCATTAACTACGTACCTTAGAGCATCCATTTCTTCAACTATTTTATTATTGATTTTCCCATTTTCTGGCCAATCACATAAATGTACAGATTTATTGCCAGTTAGATTTCTGTACAGCTCTTCTGCTAAAAATGGAGTGAATGAGGCCATCGTAATAGACAGCTGAACTAAAACATAGTGCAGAGTTTTATATGCAAAATCCTTATCCTCATCGTCTTCTGACTTCCAGAATCTTTTTCTGGATCTTCGCACATACCAGTTACTTAAATCGTCTATAAACGGCAAGAATAAGCGTATTGCACTCTGTAAATCGTACTCTTTTGTTGCTTTTTCTACATCACCTATTAATAGATTGGTTTTGGACAAAATCCAAATATCTAGCACGTTTGCTGAGTTATAAACTTGATCATCCAGAGACTTATCCCACTCCCAGTTATCTACCTCTGCATACATAGTAAAGAAATCATAAACGTTCCAAATCATAGAGAGTTTACGCGCAACATTTGCTACATCCTTGTCACTCAAAGCAAAGTCTTCACCATTAGTAAGTGGAGAACTCATCATTAAAAATCTGAAACTATCGGCTGAATATTTATCCATTAACTCTAGTGGATCTGTATAGTTTTTAAGCTTTTTACTCATTTTTTTACCATCAGCAGCATTGATAAAGCCAGTACAAATAAGATTTTTAAAAGGTGCTTTGCCGAATAGACCAACATTTACTGCCGTAAGTGCATAGAACCATCCTCTTGTTTGATCTATAGCTTCAACAATGAAATCTGCTGGAAAGCTTTTTTCAAATTTATCTTTATTTTCAAAAGGATAATGAAACTGGGCAAAAGGCATGCTGCCACTTTCAAACCAACAATCCAACACCTTACCAATATGGTGCATTTTGGTATCATCTAAATCAAACGTAATATCCATAACTTGTGGTAAGTGATAATCATCTAATCTTTTACCTGTAAATTCTTCAAACTCGTCATAACTTCCGAACACTTTAACTACTGTAGAGCCATCATTCCTTTCACCCTTCCAAACTGGCAAAGGTGTAGCCCAAAATCTATCTCTACTGAGGTTCCAATCTGGAGCTGAATCTATTATATTCTTAAATCTTCCTTCTTGAAGATGCTTTGGTGTCCAGCTAGTTTTTTGTGTTGAATCTAACATTTCTTCTTTTTGCCCCTGTATGTCCATAAACCAGCTTGGGTGAGCTCTATACATTAGTTTAGTCCCGCACCGATGACAGTGTGGATATTCGTGCTGTATGTATTCTACTTTTAAAGCTTGGTCTTCTTCTACGAGTGTTTTGGCAATTTGTTTGTTAACCTCCCAAATGTTTTCACCTTGCCACCTACCGCTTGTATAGAAGCCATTCTCATCAACATTAGAAACCAGTGGAATATTGTGTTGCTGGCATAATTCATAGTCTTCTTCTCCATAAGCTGGAGCCTCGTGAACTATACCAGTGCCATCTTCTGCAGTTACAAATCCTGCGCTAAGTACTCTATGAGCTTTGGATCCATGGTTTTCAAATAATGGGTTATACTTCTTCCCGACAAGTGTTGAACCACTTATATTTTTTACAACAGTATAGTCCAAAGGCTTATGCTTTTCATTTTTCATGACTCTTTCAATAGCGTCTGCAGCAATATAAAATCTCTTGCCATTATACTCAATTAATGAGTAATCTATGTCTTCATTTACTGCTAAAGCGACGTTCGCAGGTAATGTCCATGGTGTAGTAGTCCATGCCAGCATATATTCTTCACTGTTTTCTAGCTTAAAATATACATATAAACTAGGGTCAGTAACAGTTTGATAGCTATTTTCCATAGCAACCTCACTTTTGCTTATAGGTGTTGCATCTTTAGTGCAGTAGACTAGAATTTTTTCTCCGTCGTATATTTTACCCTTTTCATAAAGCTCCTTAAAAGCCCACCATACTGACTCCATGTACTCTTTATCCATGGTCTGATAAGCACCTTTAAACTCTACCCATCGACCGATTCTATCTATCGTATCTTCCCACTCTGTCCCTGTTTTAACCATGACAGCCCTACATTCTTTAACATAGTCCTGAACAGATATTTTAACCCCTACTTCTTTTTTATTAGCTATACCTAGTTTTTTTTCTACAAATAACTCAGCAGGTAGGCCATGACAATCCCAGCCCCACTTTCTTTCTACTCTTTGTCCTTGCATAGTATGAAAACGGCCCATAGTATCCTTGACAGCTGATATTAGAAGGTGCCCATGGTGTGGAGTCCCTGTTAAAAACGGTGGACCATCATAAAAAACCCAGGGTTTATCTTCTGGTCTTTGCTGTACAGATTCTTCGAAAATATGATTTTTTTTCCAATAATTTATCAGATCTTTTTCGTATTCTTTGGCTCTTCTTCTTGTCCCACTTTTATACTTCATGAATTAATCCTATTAATTTAAAAATCGTTTCTTTTGACTGTCAGAGCCCAGTAATCTGGACGGTACCATCTGACTTCCAAAAGAAACGATTATCTTTTGCTCAATTATCTTTTACGCAGATTCACGAGGAGCTCTACTACCCAGCACTTTAAAATCATTCATCCAAGCCAATACGCCGTTTCAATTCCGAGAGACCTTTACCGTAACGTTTTAGTTTATGTTCTCTAGTCTGAGCTGCCTTCTTGGATGTAAAAGCCTCATAATAAACTAAACTCCACGGTCGTCCATATTTAGTCGATCTTGATTTGCCGTCGTTATGTTCAGTGAATCGTCTTTTTAGATTACCTGTTTCCCCGATATAGAACTTCTTGGTTGATTTACTATATAACAGATACACGTAATGCATATGACGATTATACTATGATTTTAAGGTGCTGGGTTTCTTCTCCCTACATTCACAGCTGATAACTGTTAATTGGCAAGAGCCAAGCGTATTTACAATTGCTATTTTACACTGTTGCACCCTGTTGTACAACAAGCAAAGAGGCTACTTCATCTATTGTTGGCAAAGGTAGGCCTTCCCACTGTTGCATAACTCGACCTTCGTATGAAGTAATTATTAGTGCAGGATACTTGACTACACCATGTAATACTGCATCAGCTGCGCCTTCTTTGGTATCTATATCTTCAAGTGTGGCTGATTTGCCTGGATAACGTCTTCTGAGCATCTCCACGAACTCTGATATATCTCTGGAATGATCGCTTTTATCTCTATAAAGTATTAGTAATCTCATCATTCTTAAGTTTATCACATCATCAAGTCCGTAAACAGAGGCCAGCTTTTGTTTTCAGTAATAAAATCTAGATTCGGAACCTAAAACAGCTGCCCTTATACGTGCAGCTGTTTTATAGCTTTTGTTTTTTATTTTTTAACTACAGCCTGTTGTGGACCCACAAGTTGTACAGACATAGCAACTGCCAGATCTCTGGGTCTGATTGCCACAACTGTAGCACATTGGAGCTTGCTCTACCCCTCTTGTTTGACTCTTAGTGTTGTCATTTTTACTAATATCTAAAACTGTATTATTTTTGTTTTCTGGTATCTGAACTGGCTGACCAGTCTTTATAGTTTGCGTATTAGATTCTTGTGGTACATCAATAGTGTCTACTAAACTAGTCTGTTCGACAGGCATATCATCTATAGAAGCAAGACCGAGCTCTAGTCTGTCATCGAAGCTCAAGTAACTTATAGCTAACCGTCTAAAAATGTAATCGACTAGGGATGTAGCTGTCCTTATATCTGGATCATCTGTCATGCCTGAAGGTGCGAAGGCTAAGCTTGTAAGGCCTTTTATGTACACCTTGAGAGGCACACCATGCTGTAAACCATAGCTAACTGATCTAGCAAATGAATCCATTAAACCAGCAAGAGTTGAGCCCATCTTGGCAACACTGATGAATATCTCACCAGGCTTACCGTCTTCATATTCACCTACTGTTAGATAACCGTGACAGTCTGCCACAGAGAATGAAAATGTTTTTGATGGACGTGTTTTAGGCAACTGTCTACGAACCGCAGAGCTTGCAACTGGAGGCAAATTCTCTAATGTCTTAGGGGCTTGAGATGTGCTTAAGGTTTGTGTAGTACTTTCCTTTTCTTCTTCACCCTCTTTCTTGGCCATTGATAGTGGCTGGGCAACTTTACAATTGTCGCGATAAATAGCGACTGCTTTTAAGCCTAGTTTCCATGAGTCAAGATGTAATTGCTCTATATCTTCTACGGTAGCTTCTTCTGGCATATTTACGGTCTTGCTGATCGCTCCTGACAAGAATGGCTGAACTGCACCCATCATCTTTACATGCCCAAGATAATGAATAGAGTTGTCGCCCATTGAACAAGCAAACACATTAACATGTTCGTCTTCTAAATGAGGAGCCCCTATAATAGTCTTTTCCCTGTCTATGTAGCTTATTATGTCGTCTATTTGAGGTTTAGTATATCCAAGTGTGAACAAAGCCCTAGGTACAGTCTGATTGACTATTGTCATTGTTCCGCCACCAACTAGCTTTTTCATCTTAACTAGTCCGAGATCAGGCTCTATTCCTGTGGTATCACAGTCCATTAGTAGACCTATGGTACCAGTCGGAGCTAGAACTGAGGCTTGAGAGTTTCTCACTCCGTATTGCTTTGCTAGCTCTACTGCATCATCCCATGAAGCTGCTGCTGCACTTAGAAGTTCTTCAGAAACAAGAGAAGCATCGATGTCTGATACGGCGTCTCTGTGCATCTCTAATACTTTTTGCATGTTTTTCTTGTCTTTTTGATAGCCAGCAAATGTACCAACCCGTTTCGCAATCTTTGCACTTGTAGCATAGGAGTAACCAGTAAGAAGAGCTGTTATTGCAGCTGCTTGTGCTCGGCCTTCTTCTGAATCGTAAGGTAATCCTTGAGCCATAAGTAAAGCTCCTAGATTAGCGTAGCCTATGCCCAATTCTCTATAGGCGCGTGCATTTTTACCAATCTTCTCTGTTGGATAATCTGAATATCCCACTAGTATTTCCTGAGCAGTAAATATCAGTTCTACTGTGTGTTTGAAAAGGTCAACATCAAAAGTCCCATCATCTCTTAAGAACTTTAATAAGTTTATGCTTGCTAAGTTACAGGCTGAATTATCTAGATGCATATACTCTGAACAAGGATTTGACCCATTAATTCTGCCTGCGTTTGGAGTTGTGTGCCATTTATTTATTGTTGTGTCGAACTGTAAGCCTGGATCTGCACACTCCCAAGCTGCTTCGGCTATTTGTCTCCATAAGTGTCTGGCCTTTACAGTCTTGACTGATTTACCTTCTTTTACTGAAGTCATACTCCAGTTGCTGTCGTCAACCACTGCCTGCATAAATTCATCAGATACACGTACGGAGTTATTTGCATTTTGATACTGTACAGAGAAGGCATCTTTACCATTAAGTGACATATCAAAGCCCGCTTCTTCTAGAGCTCGAGATTTTCTTTCCTCTATAGCTTTACACCATATGAATTCTTCCACATCAGGATGTTCTATATTTAGAATAACCATTTTGGCAGCTCTTCTTGTTTTACCACCACTCTTAATTGCACCTGCAGAAGAATCTGCTCCTCTCATGAAGCTAAGCGGGCCAGAAGCTGTGCCACCACTCTTACTTAATCCTTCGACTGATGATCTTATTGGGCTCAAATTAACACCTGAGCCAGATCCACCCTTGAATATCATTCCTTCATCTTTATACCAATCAAGAATTGATACCATAGTGTCTTCAATACCTAGAATAAAACAAGCACTTGCTTGCTGAGCCCTTTCCTGAGCACCGATATTAAACCAAACTGGAGAGTTAAAGGCAGCTCTTTGAGTAGCTAGGATATATTTAAGCTCCTCAGTAAAAGTATCCACCTCTGTATCGTTGTCAAAATAACCTTCTTGTTCACCTTGACGTGCAATAGTGTCTACTATTCTGTCTATAAGTTCTTTGAGAGACTTTTCTCTACCTGATGTTCCCGGAGTTCCAGTAAAGTATTTCTGAGAAACAATGTTGACTGCATTGAATGACCATCCTTCTGGGACTTCAACATCTTTTTGTTCAAAGACATTTACACCTGTCATGGGATTTGTAATAATTGCGTCTTTTTTTGCCCATTTAATTTGATTGTAGGCTTTTGTTTTTGGTTCTGTAAACCGTCTAGACAACTCTAGGTTTGCTGTTTGTGACATACTTTACCCTCACTTTATGTAGTGTTTTTAAATTTTTATTTAGAGTCTACGTAACAGTAATCCCTTGCTCTCAAAAGAGATTATCTATTACTAACTCCCATGGTAAAAATAATATATTTTCACCGTGGGAACCAGCAACTTACTTCTTGGTTTTCATATCAGAAAGCTCTTGTTCAAAGCTGGCAATATCTTTGAAGCGTCGATATACACTTGCAAAGCGGACATATGCTACTTCATCTATAGAGGCTAGGCGATTAATTACTTCCTCGCCAATATGCTGGGAAGAAACCTCCGACTCGCCACAAGCATATAGTGCACGTTCTACATCAGTCACAAGCTTTTCTAGCTGCATTGCTGATACAGATGTTTTTTCACAGGCTCTATACAGACCAGCTAGTAGCTTTTCTCTACTATATAGCTGACGTGATCCGTCATTTTTTACGACTATAAGCTGAGGCTTCTCGATACGTTCGTAAGTAGTAAATCTTGCATTACACTTAGTACACTCTCTGCGTCTTCTTATAGACTCACCCTCTGATACTTCGCGAGATTCTATTACTTTAGTATCAGTTTCGTTACATTGATTACACTGCATTTAAAAGGCTTTCTTTTTATTATTTTGTAAGGTACTTCACCATATATAGCGCTCACATAGATAATACTAACGCTATTTGTGGTGTATTACAATGGTATTTTTGTTGTAAGTTTTAAATCGTTTTTGTTATTTTATATCTGTTATGTCTTGCTTTTTCTTGTCTTTGTTCTTTTTAAACCTTCTTAAGAATGACGGTTTTTCTAGTTCATCGTCATTGTCATCATTCTTTAACTGCTTTTCTTCTGATTTATTAAGGGCTTTATCGTCTTTATCTTTATTATCAAAGTCTGTTTTTTCTATTTCTTTGTCTGACTGCATATCTTCTTTTGACGGATTATCCATTGACCAAATACTTGCTTTTGAATCGTCGTCTTTATCACTTAGATCACCTAACGATGAAGTTTGAGTAGGTTCAGAATCTAAATTCATATCTACGTCTTGCATGTCTGTATCCTCTGGTGACGTATCGAAGCCACTCATAGAAGTACTTTGAGTTGTTGATATAGGTGTAGCTATAGCATCTTTAGGTCTTGCATAATATGATGCGTCAAATCCGGTAGCTACTACAGTAACTATTATCTCTTCTTCAACATCATTATTGATTGTTGCACCGAAAATAATATTTGCAGAAGGATCTGCTGCTGCGGTAATTGTTTCTGCTGCTGCGTTTATCTCATGCATAGACATATCATTACCACCAATAACATTGAACAATACGCCTCTGGCACCATCTATGGAAACTTCAAGAAGTGGCGACTCTGTAGCTTGTTTTGCCGCCTCTATAGCTCGGTTTTCACCAGAGGCTCTACCGATACCCATAAGTGCGCTACCTGCATTACTCATAACTGATTTAACGTCCGCAAAGTCAAGGTTAATTAGCCCGTGAACTGTAATTAAATCTGAAATACCTTGTACACCTTGTCTCAAAACGTCATCCGCAACTTTAAACGCTTCTAGTAACGGTGTTTTTCTATCGATTGTCTGCAATAACCTATCATTTGGAACAATAATTAATGTATCTACTACATCCCTTAATCTATCTATTGCAACATCTGCGTTCTGCTTACGCTTATCTCCCTCAAAAGCAAAGGGTCTAGTAGCAAACCCGACAACTAGCGCACCAGCTTCTTGAGCCAGCTTAGCCACGATATGGCCTGCTCCACTGCCTGTTCCACCACCTGCACCAATAGTAACGAACACCATGTCCGCTCCTTCTAGAGCAGACTTAATATCTTCGACAGATTCTTTAGCTGCTTTTTCTCCAACACCTGGATCTGCTCCAGCTCCTAAACCTTTGGTTGCATCTTTACCGATGTGAATCTTTTGAGTCGCCTTAGAATGATGCAGTGCTTGGGCATCAGTATTAATTGCTATAAACTCAACACCTTCTACACCTGCTTCAACCATTCGGTTAATAGCTGCACCTCCGGCGCCACCAACACCAACAACCTTAATTCTTGCAAACGTCTCTATAGCTGGGGCTACTTGTGGCATAAATCTCCTATCTTTGGATAAATTCTATATACCAAGTATAACTGTCACAATAGGAACTTGCAATACATCTTTAAACCTCTTTGAGTAACAAAATTTTACCTGAACTATCTTTTTTTGAACTTCTTGAAAAGTGAAGAAATATTTTCTACCATCCCCTGATAATTATTCGGATGGCCAACAGCTTGCTGACCCTCTAGTAGCATATCCAGCAACATCAAGCCCACAGGTGTTGCATAGCTAACACTTTGCATTTGATCGGCCAAGCCTCCTACCGATGTTATGGCACCTACTTTTGATGGCAATTCTAGTTTTTCTTTAGCAAAATCTGCTATACCTTTAATCTGAGCCGTACCACCAGTAAATATTATTCCTCCTGGTAGCTTCCGTGACCTTCCTATCTTTTTTAATTCTTTATCGATTAATTCAAATAACTCCTCTATTCTAGCCTCTACAACCATGTGTACATCTTGTGCAGAAAATGTGTGGTGTTCTTTTTCAGTTTTAACCGAAACTGTTGATCTTGTTGGTTTGTCCAGTGATGAATGCTCAACCTTAATTTTTTCGGCTATATCTAAATCAGTCTTTAGTCCAATTGCTAAATCATTGGTGACATGAATACCTCCGACAGGAATGACCGCTACATGCTGTACTTCACCATCCTCAACCACAACTAAATTTGTTGTTCCTGCACCAATGTCAATTACAGCTGTGCCTGCTTCTCTTTGTTGCCTAGACAAAACTGCCTCGGCTGAGGCAAGACTAGATACTGTTCTATGCTTATAATTTGTAGATGATTTCTCTAGTGCTGATTCAAGTAATTTTATGTTTGGTGTTGAAGCAGTAACTATATGTGTATCTACCTCCAACCTAACACCCTGCATGCCAACAGGATCTTTGATATTATCTTGACCATCTAAGCGATAAGCTTTAGGGAAAACTTGAATTATCTCCCTGTTAGCTGGCATTTGCATTACTGCTGCAGCTTCTTCAACTCTTAACCTATCCTCTACAGTTATCTCACGATTGGCTGCACTGATTGCTATAACACCTTTAGAGTTGAGTCCTTGGACGTGTGATCCATTAATATTTATTGTAGCTGTTGATATATGTATACCTGATAATCGTTCGGCGTCCGCTATAGCTTGAGAAATTGCTACAGCTACCTCGTCAGTATGGGCTACAACACCTCTTCTCATGCCAGTATTTTCTACCTTACTGTATCCGATAACTTCTGGGTTTCCGTGCTCATCCACTGTACCGACAACAACTCTAACAGCCGAGGTTCCTATGTCTATTCCTGCAAAATGTGGATTCTCTGAACTCATTTAACACCTCCATTCTGCATCCAAAACTGCTCATTAGCACATTCTGCACATTTTTTGCTCGTCATCATATTGCCTAGATATGACTCCTCGCAAGAAAATGCACAGCATACACTTCTGACCAGCTTTGTATCCAAAAGCAAGGTATTATATGAGTTCTTTGTTTCGCGCATTACAACAGCAGTATATCGCTATTGCTTACCTCTATCAAGTTTCTAGACCACGCACTAATATATATTTATATTTTTTGAATCCTTTTCCCCGGGACGTACCCGAGGAAAATGTGATTATCGATAGGAATTATAGTAGATTATACCTTGATTTTTACGGAAGGTGCTAACGAGTTAATATTTCACATCCGTCGGAAGTTATAAGTATGCTGTCTTCAAAGTGAGCAGATAATGATCCGTCTCTTGTTCTAATTGTCCAACCATCTGGGTCAACTACGACTCTCCACTCTCCTAAGGTAGCCATTGGTTCAACGGCTATAGTCATGCCTTCTTTTAATGTCTTACCTGATCCAGAAAAGCCATAATTAGGTATTTCTGGCTCTTCATGTAGTTCATGCCCAACACCGTGACCTACAAGTTCTCTAACTATTCCATACTTACCTGCTTCTAGCTCCTGCTGAACAGCATTACCTATATCACCTGTTTTTGCTCCTGGTTTGATTTTAGATATAGCTTTATCCAATGATTTTTTAGTGTTTTTGACTAGTTCTAAAGTTTGAGAATCCTTTGGTTTACCTACGATTATTGTCCTAGCTGCATCAGTTATCATGCCGCTGTATGTGACTCCGAAATCAAATCCGATAACATCGCCTGACTTAAACTGAACGTCATTTGGTATTCCATGAACAACCGCATCATTTACACTTATGCATATCGAATTTGGAAATCCTTGATAGCCAAGAAAAGCTGGTTTGCCTCCTAACTTTTTCAGTTCTTGATTGGCTATATCATCTAACTCTAGACCACTTACACCTTCTTCCGTATGAGAAATAACTTTTTCCAGCACAGCAGAGAGCATTCTACCACTTTCTCTGATGGCTTGAATTTCTTTAGATGTTTTTACTCGGTTATACACTTGGGTTTTAGTTTAGCAAAGTTTTTATATCTTTATGAACTTCTTCTGGGGTACGATTACCATCAACATGGTGAACTTGAATTCCTTTGCTTTCAAAATCTGTAATTATTGGTAATGTTACTGCTGCATACTCTTTGAATCTGGCAGAAATAGCTTCTTTATTATCATCAGGTCTGCCTCTACTAGAAAGACGTTTTCTGACCTCTTCTTCTGTTGCTTCAATATGTATTACTTTGTTAATTTTTATCAACCCACCATTATGCTGAGCCACTAACCAGTCGGCTTGCTTAACAGTTCTAGGAAAACCATCAAGTATAAAGTTCTCTTTTATATCTATCATGTGAAATATTTTGTCAGCCAGGCTTATCATTTCTGAATCATCTAAAAGTTTACCTGCCATCATTTCTTTACGTCTCTCACCTGTAACTAGCATACGTAAAAATTCACCAGTAGACAGCCAAGGCAAACCTAACTCATCTGCCACCCAGCGACCCTGAACACTTTTACCTGCACCGGCCACACCCATCATTACTATCATTTTGAAATAAACCCTTTAATTACCTTTGCTAAAGTAGCTCCATCAAAGTCACCTTTTGCTTCAGCTTTGACTTTACCTATTATCTTGCCCATGTCTTTTTGTTCAGGGTTTGATAAACCTAGAGAGCTTATTGCGTCCTCGGTCAATTCTGTAAGCTGTTCTTCACTAAGTTCTTCCGGCAGGTAGCCACTTATAACGCCGATTTGGTATCTTTCTTCTTCAGCTTTCTGATCTTCTTTGGCTTTTTCATACAGATCTAAAGCATCTTTTCTAGATTTGCGTTCTTTCTTTAATACTGAGACTAACTCTTCATCGGATAAACCTTCGCCTCTTTTATCTTCTTCTAGTTCTTTATACAAAATTGCACTCTTTAGCGAACGTAGAATACTAACCAGATGTTTATCCCCCTCTAGCATGGCTGCTTTAAGGTCTTTTTCTATTGTAGTCTTAAGCATTAACTCTGTCCGAGTCGAATTTTCTTAAACTTTTGAGCCTTGCGTTCTTTCCTGACGATAGCCTTGGCTCTTCTTTCACGTTTGCTTATTGGCTTCTCGAAGAATTGAGCCTGCTTGGCTTCTGCTAGTACGCCTGACTGTTGAACTTTACGCGAAAAACGGCGCAATAAATTCTCTAGTGGCTCTTTAGGATCTTTTTTAGTTACTTGAATCATACCGAACTATTCTACCTCAGTTAAAAGACTTTTGCAACCGGTAAGTTTACGTATTTGCTTTAAAATACTTAGAAACTCAAAAAAAATTTATCAATTACTAACGGCGTTGCTGACGTTTTTGTGCGGCTCGTTGAGATTTAAGTACAATGCTTTGTAATTCTTTAAAGATTAGGAAATGCTTATTTGTATAATATACTTTTGTGTTTCCTTGTTTTTCTGACAATAGAAATCCAGCCTTTTCTAACTTCTTCAATTCTCTTTGAATATTTCCAGCGTCTTCTTTAATCAACTTAGCAAGCCCACGTACATGGGTTTTGAAATCTGGATATTTTGAGTAAATGACAACGATCTTTCGTCTAACTCTTGATGTAATGAATGTATCTAGCATAAGCCTTTTATTGTTATTTGAACAACGTAGTGGATATTAGTATAGACATATTAATTAAACCTTGCAAGATAAAATATCATTTTTTATTAAATGCCTGGAGTGAGATAATAATAAATATGAATTATTACGAGGTTGGAGTTGGCGCTGAAAGGTACTGGAAGTCTGCAATATTTACTTACAACCATGATAAAAGAATCACGATAGGTACTGTGGTTAAAGTACCCTTTGGAAATAAAAATAAATTTGGATACATAATTAATGTTGTAAATAAACCAACATATGACACAAAGCCAATTGACTCAGTTTATGATATTTTGATTCCAGACAAGACCTTGTTATACGCTGACTGGTTTAAAAAATTCTATCTAGCTAGTGAAGGCCAAGTTTATTCTCAATTTTTACCAAAGAATATAACCAAAAATAGCTTTAAAGAAGAAAAGACTGCAGACTACAATCTACTTGATAGTATTGTTCTTAACAAATCACAAAAAACAGCGGTTAAAGAATTATCTGAAACAGGCAAACCCTCTGTATTGCACGGAGTTACTGGCTCGGGTAAAACCAGAATATACATCTCTATAATCTTAGAACAGATTAAATCAGGTAAAAATGTGCTGTTTTTGTACCCTGAAATATCTTTGACTAGTCAATTAGTAAACGAGATTAAACGTTACGCTCCTGTAGTAGTGTTTCATTCACAGCTTAAGCCAGCTCAGAAGTCTAAACTATGGGTTAAAGTTGCCCAGCTTGAAAATCCTACTGTAATCATGGGGCCAAGATCTGCAATGTTTTTACCACACAAAAATATTGGAACAATCATAATAGACGAATCACACGAAAGCTCTTTTAAACAAGAATCTGAAATAAGATATAACGGACTATTAGCCGCTGGCGGACTAGCTAGGACACACAAAGCTAAGCTCATAATGGGCAGTGCAACACCGCCCATATCTGAAAGTGAGCAAATAATAAAATCTGGAGGAAATATAGTATGTCTTCACGAAAGAGCTATAAAAAACGAAAGCTCTAAAACAGTAGAGATAATAGACATTAAAAACAGATTAAACTTTAAAAAGCATAAGTTACTATCGGATAAATTAATCAAATCAATAGAACAATCAATTAACAGTAGTCAGCAGTCTTTATTGTTCATAAATCGACGTGGGACCGCTAAATTAATGCTGTGCACAAAATGTGACTGGCAAGCTACTTGCCCAAACTGTGACCTACCCCAGACTTATCACCATGATAAGCATAAGCTTATTTGTCACACTTGTGGTACTTCAAGCACACCTGTGTCATCCTGCCCTGCCTGCAATAGTGAAACTGCTTTAAAATCTTTTGGAAGCAAAGCTATTGTTGAAGAAGTAACCTCTTTATTTCCTGGCGCACGGATAGGTAGATTTGATAGTGATCAATCCAAGGAAGATTCTTTCTCAATCTTATACGAAGAAATTAAAAATGGTAAAATAGACATACTAATCGGAACCCAGCAGATAGCAAAAGGACTTGACCTACCACTTCTAACAACTGTGGGTGTATTGAATGCAGATTTATCAACCTACTTTCCTGACTACTCTAGTGACGAGAGAACTTTTCAGCTTATCTCACAGGTTGCTGGACGTGTAGGAAGAGGCCATGCAGATGGTAGAGTCTTTATACAGACAAGACAGCCAAATAGTAAAGTGCTTGATTTAGCAGTGAAAGAAAGTTGGCATAAATTTAAAGATATAGAGTTAATTAATAGACAAAAATACGACTTTCCACCTTTTATATTTGTAGCTAAAATCATTATTAGAGATAAAAGTCTTAAAAAAGCCGAAACTACTGCTTTAAAGTTAACCAAAGAACTATCAGCAAAAACTGGAAAAATTAAAGTATTGGGACCAATCGCATCATTTATCCCGAAAAAGAGTAATCATTACTATTTCCAAGTACATCTACTAGGTAAGTCTAGGAGTAACTTATTGAAAGTTATTGAAAAATTAGATAGTAAATACATTGTAGATATAGACCCAATTAATATGCTTTAGACTGAGCTTAAGACATAATAATGTATACTGGTAAAAATATGATGAATAAATTAATAACTCTTCCAAATAAAGAGCTACGCAAGAACTCTAAGCGAGTCGGTTATGCAGATAAAAAGATTAGCAAGCTAATTAGTGATATGGAAGAAACAACACTAGATTGGGAAGATAATCGTGAACATGAAGTTGGGGTTGCACTAGCAGCTGTGCAAATAAATGTGCATAAAAAAGTTGTAATTATTCGTAGGGATTTTGACAACAAAAATAATAGGTCTTTTGACGTATATATAAATCCTGAGATATCTAGCTACGAAGGAGAAATAGTTAAAGATTTTGAAGGATGCCTAAGCGTAAAAGACGTATATGGTAAAGTCCCAAGATATTCTAGAGTTAAAATCAAGGCCAAAGACATAAATAATAAAGATGTAAAACTTACAGCGGAAGGATTTCTTGCAAGAGTCTTTCAACATGAAATAGACCATACTAATGGAGTGTTATTTGTCGATAAAATAAAAGATGACCCAGATGCATTCTTTACGCTTAAAGATAGCGGAAAAATAGAAGGATTGAATGATGTCGAAAGAGACAAGATCTTTAGTATTCTTTGGTAGTGGACCTGTAGCTGCAGAGTCTTTAAGACTGCTGGCGAACAGTTTTGTTATTGAAGCAATAATAACTAAGTCTTCTACAGAACAAGAGATGGGTTCAATATGCAAAAATACCCCTGTTTATAGGGCTAACAGTCGTAAAGAATTAGACAGTCTAATAAAGACAGAAAAATTTACTAGTAATTACGGAATACTTATAGATTTTGGTGTGATAGTCAGCCAATTTACTATAGATAGCTTCTCTAAAGGAATAATTAATTCACACTTCTCACTTCTACCTCAGTGGCGTGGTGCTGACCCAATAACGTTCTCATTATTAAGTG
This sequence comes from bacterium, assembly GCA_030430915.1. Classification (GTDB taxonomy): domain Bacteria; phylum Patescibacteriota; class Saccharimonadia; order Saccharimonadales; family SZUA-47; genus JAUIKH01. The sequence continues at coordinate 22,608 of JAUIKH010000009.1, forward strand.
GGCAGAAAAAGACAGGAGTTAGTCTGATGCTAATAGATGAAGGTATGGACACAGGTAAGCTAATTACAAGGAAAACTTTAGATATCAAAAATAATGATACCTCTATTAGTCTCACTAATCGGCTCATAAAACTAAGTGTTGAATTACTGGAGTCATATCTACCAAGATATTTAGATGGAGACATTCTACCTAAAAACCAGCCTCATCCAGATAGAGCTACATACTCTAGAAAGCTCACTAAAAGTGATGGGATAATTGATTGGGGCAAATCTGCGATAGAAATAGACAGAGAGATTAGAGCTTTCAAGGAGTGGCCAAAAAGCTATACAAAATTAGGTCAGGTTGAGGTGATAGTTACAGAAGCTCGAGCTAGCTCTGAAAATTACAAAGATAAAAAAATAGGCCAAACACTAATCCTGCCGGAATCTAAAACCCTAGTTGTATGTTGTGGTGAAGGCTCGCTAATAATAGACACGCTGAAACCACTTGGTAAAAAAGAGATGACAAGCGAAGCATTTATTGCTGGTTATAGGAATAGACTTAATATTTAACAGATAAGGACAGTCTTGCTAATAGACTAGTTTGAGGGTGGTGTGTACGGCGGAGTGTTGGGCGGTGGAGTGTATGATTGTGCGTTTTGTGCGTTATCATCAGCTGGACTTTTAGCCGCCCCAGGCTGTTGTGGTGGCTGGGAAGTTGTTGGATTTAAAAAATCCTGAGGTGGCTGAGTGGGTTGAGCTGGAGTAAATGGTTGCCGTGGTTGATTATTACCCTGATTAACAGTCTGTGGACCATTGGTTGAAGTCTGGCTGGTAGGACTTGAAGCTGGATTACTACTTTGTGGTTGATTATGTGACACACTCATATTTCCTTGATAAGGCATATTTACATCACTCGGGAAACTACTCTGAGTTGTGCTAGGAGCACTTTGTGGTTGCTGGATAGGTTGTTGACCTTGACCTTGTTGATGACCTGCAACTTGTCCAGACGAAGGCTGTGTGGTGTGCTGAGGCTGCTGAAATTGACTGTTGGCCTGGAATGACTGCTGCTGTGGTTGGGTAGTGGTTGCTGGTTGTGATTGTTGATACTGTGGTGGTTGCTGGAATTGAGCTGATTGTTGAGACTGAGATATCGGGGTCTGGGTAGCCATTTGAGGCTGAGCGTTCTGTGTAGGCTGCATCGGCTGAGAAGGCTGCTGTTGAGTAGGTAGCTGTGCGCCAGCCGCAGTATTTTGAACCTGTTGCGCTGAGCCAGAAGATTGAGCTTGAGCAACTATTTGTGGTGCTGTCTTCTTGATTTCAGTTTTTAACTTTTCTAATTCTTCGGCTACAACTTGCTTGTAGTTTGGAAAGTTAGTCTCTAACCACTTTAGAGCCCCTGCTTCGTTATTGCTATTGATAAATGATTCGAACTCATCAAGCTGGTCATTGCTCATCTTTTCAGCCAACCGCATACCAACGTTCATCTCTAGAGTTTCATATATATGAGCCAACATTTTATTTTTATCTGCTGGAGGCAAAGCACCTAGACCCAGCTCTACCAAGAAGTTTTCATCTAATTTAAACATGGATATATTGTATCAGATAAGACGTTAAACTGTAGTGATTTTTAATTCATTTATATAAGATGGTAGATTTTACAGAAGTCTAAAACTTTAATATATCTTCTATTTTTGATTGAGCAAAAACAAGAAGCAAAAAACTCAAGACCTGAATAAAAACATTAGGTAAATAATCTCTGCTTTGTCGCACGGTAAGAACGCAAGCGTCCAAAACTAACTTAAGAATGGAAAAGTTTTGGATTAGCTTACCGCTTGACTCGCCAAAGCCATAGCTTATTTATATCAGTTTTTACTCTTAATGGTCTGCGTAGCTACAATATAAACGATAATATAGTTTTAACTGATAGTTAAGATCGTGTAGTAGTTTTATGTTTTAGGGCTGAGGTAATAAGTAGGCATGTTGCTTTAAATGCTGGTACCATTAGCTGTATGGATGAAGAAGATATAATATTGGACAAACCTTTAGAGAATGTTGATGCTGAGCTAAAAGACTCTAGTAAGGAACCTGAACAAACTGACATGCCTACACCAATAAATGAAAAAATGCCTCCAATTGATGAAGCTGAAATTACAACACCTGAATTGCCAGAAAATAATACTGAAGAAATAATTGAATCAAATACTCCCGCTCAAAACACTGAAATAACAGAGACTAAACCAGAAACTGTTGTAATTCCTGCACCTGATATATCTCCTGTTGAACCAGAATTAGACCCAATTATCGTTCCAAAAACTGAACAACATATAGATCATATAGAACCACCGGCTCCGGAAATCGAGCAAAAAATAGATACTACCCCTACTCCGCCTATCAAACATACGCCTAAAGAAAAGACCGCGGTAGAACAAAATCCACCAAAACAGCAAGAAAGGCCTGGAGGTTCGAGCTCTGGAACTCCTCCTGCAGTTGCGAATTTGACTGATGAGGAACTAAAGATAGCCTCTGCTTTATACGCCAAGAAGAACCAGAAAGTGTTAAGTCAGCAAGGAGTTGCTAAAAGACAGGCTGTAGCAGCTCAAAACATCGCTGAAATCAAAAAATTTATAAACTCTCATAGCCCTGCATCAAACCAAACAATAGCAAGGGCGCTAAACCTACCGCCAAGAAGAGTCCAGCATTATATGCGAATTCTTACCCACAACGGAACAGTTACAGCAACTGGCTGGGCACAAAGCCGCCGCTACCACAAGAAGTAAAATTAAAAATTTACGAATTTTTTCTTACTCTTCTAAAGGCTAAGCCTTTTAATAATCATACTTTTTGCTCCAGGTCTAAATGTAATCAAAATTCGCTGTACAGCGAACCGCTCCCGGGCAACAAGCTTGTAAAACTGCCTTGGGTATAATTTTGTAAGAGTTTGGTCTATAGTTTTTTTAAACTGTTATATCGCTTTAAATCATATTTTAATCATATTTAAATACGATTTCGGCTGTAAGTATTAGTTGCTCTTATTATTGGTTTAAGTTTTAAGATGAACATTACACAAACTAAAAATTATCGACGACAGCTGATTTATTCAGCTGTAAGGGGTTTCCGCTTTAGGGGGAGAATCCCCAGAGAAGAACTACACAATGTTTTTCCCTGCGGCTAAAGAGGGGGCAAGCCCCTTCTTTATAACGTGCGTTGTTTTAGCTCTTTAGTAAAGAACTCTAGAGTATCGCCCTCTTCTAGATTGAGCTTTGTCTCTGTACTTAAACTCACCCCACACATTTCACCCTCTTGAACTTCTTTAACTTCTTGAGGCCCCCGCTGTAATTTCACTGCTTCTACCTCTGCTAGCTCTTCTTTGCCACGCATAACCTTAACAAAAGACGGCACTTTGAGTTTACCCTTTGTTACTTCACCACCACAAATGACCTCTGATTTGGTGGTTTTGAATACTTGTTTTAACTTTAGTCTACCTAAGTCAGTTGTTATAACTTCTGGTGCTAGAAGCTCTGACAGCTCTGATTTTGCATCATCAATTAGTTCATATATTACGTCGTAAATTCTTAATTTCAAGTTATCTCTAGAAGCCAAACTTCTTACTGAAGATGGTATGCTGACATGAAATCCGTACAAAATTGCATTTGATGTCTGTGCCATGTGTAAATCATTCTCGTTAAACGAACCGACACCTGAACCAACAACCTTTATTGCTACTTCTTCTGTATTCAGTGTTTTAAGAGAATCAATAACAGATACAACTGATCCTTGCACGTCAGCCTTAACTATCACGTTAAGCTCTTGTAATTTATTTGTTCTAGATATGGCTTTCAACAAATCTACCCCAGAGGCTCCAGACAGCTTACCTCTAGCGTCTTTTTCTGTTGTTGAGGATTTACTCTGTTTTCTAGCGTCTTTTTCTGTCTTAACAACATCAAATTGAGTACCAAACTCTGGCATGGTCTTAAATCCGCTAACTTTAACGGGAGTTGAAGGACCTGCAACATCTACTGGTTTACCTGTTGTATCCTGCAGGGTTCGTACCTTGGCATAAGAATCTCCAGCTACTATGAAATCTCCTTTGTGCAAGTTACCCTGTTCTACCAGGACAACCGCTGTAGGACCTTTACCCTGTTCCATATGTGATTCAATAACTAACCCTTTAGCTTCTCCAGTGTCTACTGCTTTTAGATTTTCTACGTCAGCCATCAAAAGAATCATGTCTATTAGCTCTTCTATGCCATCGCCTGTTTTAGCTGATACAGGCAGAACAATGGTGTCACCGCCCCAATCTTCTGGCATTAAGTCGTTTTCTGAAAGCTGTTGTTTTAGACGATTAATATCTGAAGTTTCTTTATCCATTTTATTTGCTGCGACTATCATTTTAACCCCTGCTTTTTTAGCAAATCTTATGGCTTCTTTAGTCTGGGGCTTTATACCATCATCTGCAGCGATTACTATTACTACTAAGTCTGTTAAGTAAGCGCCGTGCTCACGTAAAGCTGCAAAAGCTTCATGCCCTGGAGTATCAAGAAAAGTGATTTTTCTTTTCTCACCATCTTTTGAAGCGTGTTCTATCTGATAAGCAGATATATGCTGTGTGATCCCACCGCTCTCATCATCAGCAATTTTTGCATCTCTGATCTTATCTAATAGGCTTGTTTTACCGTGGTCAACATGACCCATTACAGCGATAACTGGTGGCCTACTGATGGCATCTGGACTGTCGCTAGATTTCTGCCTGGTTGGTATATTTGGCTCTGTTTCTTTAGTAACTATCTTGGCCTCTACTCCTAGCTCATCAACTATTATCTGGGCTGTATCAGCATCGATCTTTTCATTGACTGTAACCATCATCCCGTTTTTAAACAGTTCCCCAATAAGCTTGGTAACTGTTATATCTAATTTTTCAGCAAGGTCACCAACTGTAATCATGCCATCAATTGTAATATCTTTTGCCACAGTAGATTCCTTTCTTAAAAATTAAATTTGTATATGAACTAAGCTATTAGCTATTTAGCGTCTTTTAAACTAAGTGCAATTTTTCTAGATTCTGTGTCTACATCCAAAACCTTGAACTGTTTAGTCTCGTTAACTTTAAATACCTTTTCAGGGTCAGTACCTTCATCATTGCTCATCTCTGAAACATGTACAAGGGCTTCGACAGATGGAGATAGCTGGACAAAAGCTCCAAATGGAGTGATTCTTGTTACTCGGCCCTCTACTAGACCGCCTTTTTTGAACTCTTTAACTTCACTTAGCCACGGGTCTTCCTGCATTTGCTTCAATGACAAGCTTAATCGGTCTTTATCGATAGCTATGATTTTAGCCTTTATAGCATCGCCAGTTTTGATGTATTTCTTTGGATCTTCGACTCTCTCCCACGAAATTTCTGAGATGTGTATCAAACCCTCTATACCATCTACGTTTACGAAAGCACCAAAATCTATAACGCCAGTTACTAGACCCTCTACTTCATCGCCAACTGTAAGTTTTGCAAATCTTTCCTGCATGTCGTCTTTAACAGCTTCTTTTTCAGAGAAAATAAGCTTATTTTCTTTACGACTTATATCCAAAATCCGAACTGTTAGTGGCTTTTTGATTAAGCTGGTTAGCTTTTGCATGATTTCGTCTTTATCAGCACCTGATACTCGAGGATAATGGTCTGCTGATAGCTGAGATACCGGCATAAAACCACGTATACCCTCTAACTCTATTAGCAATCCACCTCTGTTAGCATCATATGCGTAGACTTCTAGTGTTTCTTTGTCTTCGAATACTCTTTGAAGCTCATCCCAACCTTTATCTTTTGCTGCTCTCTTCATGCTAAGTAGTGCATGACCTTCGTCTAGCTCTGGATCGACAACACTAACTGTGATGTCTTTACCCTCTTCTAGCTCTTGACCTGGTCCTATTTCACGGCGCATAACTACACCAACACCATTTGGGCCCAAATCTACCCATATTTCGTGTTTTTTGACCGATAGAACCTTACCGTCTATCACGTCGCCAGCTTTAATCTGCTGGATATCTGAGGCAGCTAAAAGCTCCTCCATAGTAACTGTTTTTGACATTCCTCAATGCCTCCTTCTTGCTTGCGGCGACCCTTGGGTCGTAACTCCGCTAAACTTAGACTACATTATAGAGGTTTTGTATCTGTAAGTAAAGTGTTGTTGTGCTACACTTAATTCATGTATTTAACAATTGATGTGGGGGGTTCGAAGGTTCTAATAGCGACTTTTTCTTCGGACGGTAATCTACAAAAAAGCACAAAATTTAAAACACCAATCATGTATCCTGATTTTATATTGGAGCTCAAGAAAGAAATCAAAGGTCTTTTAGGTGATGAACATCCTGACTCATGTGCTATTGCACTACCTGGGACGCTAGACAGAGAAAACGGTGTAGCATTGTTTTTTGGCAATTTGCCGTGGGAAAACGTAAAAATTAGAGATGATTTATCTGATACGCTTCACTGCCCGATATATTTAGAAAATGATGCAAAGTTAGCTGGCTTAGCCGAGGCCGATGCAGTTAGTGACCTATACTCTAGAGTATTGTACGTGACTGTCAGTACTGGAATTGGTCTAGGATTAACTGTAGACGGAGAAATAGATTATTCAGTCAAAGATGCGGGCGGTAAAGCTATAATGCTGGAACACCAGGGTAAAATCATGGCGTGGGAAGAATTTGCCAGCGGCAAGGCAATAGTAGCCCAGAGCGGCAAAATGGCCAGCGAGATTACTGATGAGTCTGATTGGTATCTAGTATCCCGTAATATTGCGATAGGTCTAATAAGTCTAATCACTACACTGTCACCAGATTGTATTGTCATTGGGGGTGGAGTTGGTGCACATCTAGAAAAGTTTCATGAAAAATTACATGACGAACTAGAGCTGTATCGAAGTAAGATGATAGTTAACATGCCTCAAATTATGAAAGCTCAGCATCCTGAGCAAGCCGTAATTTACGGAGGCTACTTGCTTTGCAAGAGTAAAATCAATAACGGTTAAAGATTCTTATTATTGCCTACCAGATAATTCTGCAATTTTTGTATTAATGTAGGATAATGGTGTTATGAGGCAAGAAGAAGTAGTTGCTAAGATTAAAAGTGAGTACAAGAATATTAGTCTCGAACCTGCAGATAATTATTACTGGTCTCCTAGTGAAAATAAGGTGTTTTATGTGCTCAATAACAACAGCATCGAAGCTGTTTGGGCTCTACTGCATGAAGTGGGTCATGCCCTGCTTGATCATACTAAGTATTTTTCGGATATAGAATTGGTCAAAATTGAAGTTGAAGCATGGAATAAGGCCGAAGAGCTGGCGTCAGATTTAGATATAGAAATCGACGAAGACCATATCCAAGACTGCTTAGATAGCTACAGAGATTGGCTACATAAGCGTAGTCTATGTCCTGATTGTGATTTAAGCGGAGTTCAGGTCAATACTAAGACCTATGTCTGTATATTTTGTCATAAAAGGTGGTCCGTAACCTCTGAACGGTTTTGCCGACCCTATAGACTTCAAAACAAGTAATTGTTTATTACTTCTGGTGCTTTGTTTCTTACTATATCTTTTACAAGATTTATCTTACAAATAAAAAGAGCCCTGGGTATGGACTCTTTTTTGAGAACTTCCTTATTGTTTAAGAAGTTTTCTTAGTTCGGCGTGAAATTCTTCCGCCTTTAGCACCAGCTTTTCTAGCTAGTTCACGGTTAGCGTAAAAGCCACCTGTTGTACCTTTTTTACCACCTGAAGCACCGATTTTTGCGTAAAAATCTGCACCATATTTTGCTTTGTTACGTGCTGCAGCTTTTTGGCCGCCTGCTTTTGTTCCTGCCATTTATTTATACTCCTTACCGTGCTCATTTCTGGCGTATATTTTGCGCGAAATCTTCCGCTCCGAGCTCTACTACGTACTAAAGTACGTCTCCGAATCCAGTGCTTAGTTTCTCGCAAACTATCCAGCCATAAAAGACCACTAGCTTGCTTTAATTGTGGCCGATCATCTCTAATGAGCCACTTTACTGTAGTAGACTGCAATTCAACCACCTTCGGTTTTAAAGCAATAAACTACAAATTAATTTGATAAATTATTAATCCACCTTTTGTTTTTCGAGTGGAACAAATAAAAAAAAGAGGGTTCTATAATGTCCTTTCGGACATATTACCCTCTCTTTAATTTTTGTTTCTTTCGAAACTATATATACATTAGCACAAAGTATTGCTTATGTCAACTTTATTTTTTGAGTCTTCTGTCTTTTGGTATAGGACCTTGCAATAAACGATCAGCTCCAAGTTCTATATATGCACTTGCTATGGTTCCAATTTTTCTAATAGTCCCATGTTCTCTAGCTTTTTCAATTCTATCGTGTTGTAATTCCCTATACTTAAGCCTACTAGCATCAATATGACTGATTGGCAGTTCACCCCCACTTTGATGTTCAGCAATCAACATTCGGCTAACACTTTCATCTACGTTTAAAACTTCTAACTGTTGTTCAATTGGAAGCCGACCGATATCTTTTGGATCTACAGGAGCAATACGACTTTCTGGAGTCTCATTTGCTGGTTGTTCAATTGTGTTTATGCGTGATATAGCCATTGTCATATTACTTTACTTAACCCTTCTATTATATACCTTTTATGTTTTTTTGTCAATAATATTTTATTATAATTTGACTCTTACACCTTTCAACCTTATAAATAGATAGATTGATATCTTTTTAGCTTGCGAACCTAAAAATGATCTACCTCTTTGTATTGCCTTGTCTCTCATTGTGATAATAGCATAAGAATAATAATATTGCCATGGAATTGCCAAGAAAAAAGAACCCTTACAGGTCCTTCTTCCACTGCCTTACGACAGTATATACATGATAGCATAGAGATATTGCTTTGTCAAGTTTATTCTGCTATAACTATACTGGAGAATAGATGAAAACTTTTGAAAATCATCCCGTTAAACTACCATACCCTATACCTGTTGAAGAATGTAAGCCATGGCACGGATATGCACTTATTGGTAGAGGACCGCTCGCAGGTATAAAGATTCCGCAACCTGAACATGAATTCATTGGTTTAGATGAACATCTAGGTATATTTTCGGTTTCAAGATTCATTAATGTGTCTAAAGTAGAGAGCTTAGGCACTGTTGAACCTATAATAAATCTTGGAAAGGTTCCAATAGAATTCCAAAACTTAAATTTAGAAGACTTACTTAGTAAAAAAGAACCCGAAACGAAACAAGAATGTTTAAATTTAATGATTTTGCTTGCCAATCTAAGTATTAAAAGTACTGAAATTTTGGCAGAAATAGATGGACAAGATTCAATCTATATAGAGATGATGAAAGAAGCACGATCAGGCCTAGAGGAATTGAAGCAATCATTCCAAGAAGGTACCGTCAGTAAATTTCAATCTGATTATACGAATATTATTCGCAAAGTTTCAGGGTAATTTTAATAATGGTGCTACTGTTTTATATCGCACTATGTAAATAGATAATTTAGCTAAATGAAATAGTTCGAGCAATATAATACATAGACGAAATACTTCAAAAAAATCATCTTTTATATGAATAGATAGCTATACTTCTGTTTCAGAGCATAGACAGTAAAGGTAATTAGACCATTTCATACACCAGAGGGTGTTGGCCATTTAGTGTTAAGGTTAAATTGGGCTAAAGTTAAGGAAAACATTTAATTCTAGTTGTTCTTTTTTCTATGTCAGTCACGAATACGTTTTTCATCGTCGTATTCTCCTCTTTTTTATTTTTGTTTTATATTTTTGTATTTTTTGTAAATACAACCATAAACTACAGTTATTATCGCAAAAAGTCAATGTGATAAATAACAATAAGACTAGAAGTGCATGTTATTAACAAGTAATAGCTTTGCCGTTCTGAATTTAAAACTGTCCGTATTTGCTTTTTTTATTTTTGCGTGTGACTATGTAGGTGAATTAATTAAATATAAAAATGGAATACACAGCAATACTTTCAACCCTAGACCTATTAGCGCGTGGTGGCGGTGGTGGCAGTGGTGGTGGCAGTGGTGGTGGCAGTGGTGGTGGTGGGTTGTTATTTGCAATTGGTTACCTCCCCCCTTCCTTTGTAACTAGTAAGATTCTTAAAAAATTTGGTGATAAGGCTGCGATATATGTGGGCCTGCCGTTTGCTCTAGTGTGGGCGTTAGGATTATTTATAATTTTTGGTGCCAGCTTTCTTGGATTCATACTCTCGGGCTTAGCTATAGGTGGATTTTTTGGTGGGTATTATGGGTTATACGGCAAGATAAAGAAAAAAGCCAAGAAAGCGAAGAAGCACATAGCAAAAGCTGCAACCCTTGATAAAGCATGGGACCGGGAAGCACTGCTAAAACGAGTTGAACAGATTTTTTACCAATATCAAAAAGATTGGTCTGAGTTGAACACACAAAATATAGCTAGCTACACAACAGATAGATACGCCTACCACAACTGGTTGATGCTGACAGCCCTATACCAGCTATCACGCAGGAATATAATGAGCAATCTGAACCTTAAAACGATTGAATTTGTAGAGATTAAGGATAGCCAGGACAATAACCAGGACAGCTTCACTGCTTATATCGAGGCAGATGCAACTGATCAATTGCAAGATACAAGAGACGGTAAAATACTATTTGAAGACAAGAAGCCTTTTAGTGAGTACTGGACCTTTAACCGTCATCCCCAAAAAGGCTGGGTATTAGCTGAAATTAGACAATTAACGGAAAAAGTAACATCAAAAACAGCCTTAATAAGTAGCTTTGCCAGCAAAAATAACCTGTACTTTAGCCTCGACTGGGGATGGCTATTGCTACCAAAACTGGGGAATATATTCTCTAAGGCTAAATTTGGAACTTCAGATATTAATAACCACTGCATAGGAATGCTCGGAAATGAATTAATCCAACTATATACATACGTACCGGTATCTGCAAATAATAATAACTACCAGGAGATAACGGTTGCACAAATTGCTGTTCCCAGCAAGAATTATGGTCGAATAGTAATTGAAAATAAATCTAAATGGCAAAAGCTTAATATATTTAAGCGGAAACCCAAAGGTTTGAATAAGCTGGAGGTTGAAGCTATGGAGATCAACGAACGCTTCAATATATATGCTAGCGACATTGAACAAGTAACAACATTTGAGCTATTGCATCCAGCCTACATGGACTATGTCATAAACACCCCCGGTAAAATCAATATAGAAGTATACGACAATACTATATTTATCTACAGTAAAGACAAAAAAGTAAACTACGACAGCATATTCAACTTACTAGTCCGAGCGCATAAAGAGCTTGTTAGATAGCTATCGAGGTGATGCTTGCTTGAAGAGATATCTAGCCTCTCTTGTCATCGAATTCGTGATAGGGGTCTACTCATCTCTGTAAGTACAGATGCAATAAACATACCGTGAGTAAAGAATATCCTATAGTCTAGCTCACCACTAGATACTTGATCTAAGAAATATTTGCTTTTATATACTTTTTATGATATATTTATCATATTGGGATATAAAAGAAAAATGATTGAAAAAAACTCAGAAAACACAACTACTTTATACAGAATAGAAAACCCAAATATTCCTGCAGTTCCAAATGGCATGACATCACATGAAGATTTAGTTGGTCAATGGTTTTCACCTAATATCCATACGGCGCTTATCTATGCACGAAAGTCCACAAAGAAATCTAAGGAAACAGGCAAACCAGTTAATGGCACGAGGCTTGTAGTGGCCCACGTGCCCGACACAGTAGTTAGTGATTTACACGTATCAAGACATCCTATAGCCAGTAGTATGGATGTTGAAAATGATAACTATATAGTTCCGCGTGACGGGACTTATCCTGTCCAGCAAATTGATCTTGATCCAATAATCGGTGAACTAAGAGGTGAGCTGGGAAGACTCGATAAATATTCTGAAGCAAAAAGAAGAGTCATACTACACTTAGGTGAAATTCTTGTAAGACAATAATTAAATTATTCTTTAGGTAAGTTAATTTAGGATAAGCTTCTGAATGCATAGACTTGCTCCACCGTAAGATATTCTGCTTTGATAAAAAAAGCTATTCTGCTCCAGTTCAAGATAATTAGCTTTGTTAGTGGATTTATTCCGCTATAAAAAGATTCCTCTTTAGGGGAAGATCTCCAGAGAAAAAAACAACACAATGTTTTTCTCTGCGGCTAAGGAGGGGATATTCTCCTCCTTAAAGTAAAGAGCCTCCCATAAAGGAGGCTCTAAACGTAAACCGGCACCGTGCTATTTTCCCACTAAAAGCAGTATAGTAACCGCAACGAGGCTTAACTTCTGTGTTCGGTATGGGAACAGGTGTTTCCCTCGTGCCATGGGCACCGATGTGACAAGCCTTATGAGACACCCCTTCAGGGTTTCTCATCGCGCAGGAGAATGAAATAAATTTATTCTGCTGGCTGCTCTTCCCGAGCTCAGGAAGGCAAACTCATCGATGTCCATATGTGTAGCGTGGTTTGGTTTTTAAGGTTGGTGGTTTACTCACCAGAACCCAGTCATTTCGCTTTCTAAGTACCAAGGATAGACTTGCGTGGGAAATGACGGTGTTCTGACGAACAATTTACCGGCTATTAAGCTGACCTGTGTTTTGATAAATATCAAAAACTAGTTGAAGAATGTATCGCCATGAGATTAACCCAAAGGACAAGTCCTTAGGTATATCTCATGGATCATAAAAAGCCAATGGATCTATTAGTACGCTTCAGCTACATGTGTTACCACACTTCTACCTTGCGCCTATCAACCTGATCGTCTTTCAGGGATCTCATAGGGAAAACTTATCTTGAGACTAGTTTCGTGCTTAATATGCTTTCAGCACTTATCTATCCCGAACATAGCTACTGGACAATGCCGTTGGTACGACAATCCATACACCAGAGGTTCGTTCACCCCGGTCCTCTCGTACTAGGGGCAAATTCTCTCAATTTTCCTGACGTCCACA
>JAUIKH010000039.1 GCA_030430915.1 bacterium
GACGGTTTTGGCGTAGTTCACAGAGCGCACGCAAGCACACACGCATTAGCTAGGCAGATACCAGCTGTTGCTGGGCTTTTATTAGAGAAAGAAGTGGCAACTATAGAAAACGTTATGAATAATCCTGCCAAGCCTATGATGGCTATTATTGGTGGTGCAAAAATCGCAGATAAGATTGACATTATTTATAAATTTATAGAAATAGCAGACATTGTTGTTATAGGTGGCGCTATGGCCAACACATTTCTAAAGGCCCAAGATGTAGAAGTGGGTGAAAGTTTAGTTGATGATTCAGAAATAGACACAGCTATAGAGATAATGGACAAAGTAAGAGAAGTCAGCAAACAAAGAGATTTTATATTCTATTTGCCGCAAGACGGGGTGGTAGCAGAGGATATTGAAAGCAACACTACCCTAAGAATAGTTGATTGGGATTTACATACAATAGCTGAAATTGAAGCATACCCATTGAAGCCCAAAGTTTTCTCAGGCAAGGTTAAATCAACAGAAAAAATCCTAGACATTGGGCCTTCTTCAGGCTCATTTATATCAGGGGCAATGCAGATGTGTAAAACAGTAGTTTGGAATGGTACGATGGGCGTGTCTGAAGTTCCTGCACTTCACGGTACTATAGGGCCATTTGAACATGGAACAGAAAGTATAGTTGATTCATTGGTAGGAAAATATGGCAATAAGCCGTTCAGTTTAATTGGTGGGGGAGATACAGCATCTTACATAGAACAAAAGGGTTTGCATGACATGTTTGATCATGTTTCAACTGGTGGAGGTGCGAGTTTAGAATTGATGGCAGGACATGAATTACCGGGGGTATCTGTATTATGGGAGAAATGAGGTAAAATAAACATATGCGTAATCACAGAAAAATAATGATAGCTGGCAATTGGAAAGAGCATTTTACGGTTTCAGCAGCAAGCAATTACCTGCATAGACTAGAAGAAAATGTACAAAATCGTCAAAGTATAGAAATAGTGCTATTTCCTAATGTATTAACTCTGCAGCCTCTAAGCCAGCTAGACAGAAGAAAGTTCAGGCTTGGTGCTCAAGACGGATATTATGAAGACGCTGGTGCTTATACTGGAGAAGTGTCTATGGCGATGCTCAGCGAATTAGTTCATTACTGTTTGGTAGGTCATTCAGAACGTAGACACATTTTTAATGAGAGTGACGATGTTGTAGCTAAGAAATCCCAAGCTGCTGTCAGAAATGGTATTATGCCAATTATTTGTGTTGGTGAAACTTTGCAAGAGAGATTAGCGGGCGAGACAAACCAAGTTTTGCATAACCAAGTTACTGCTGGTCTAATGAACTTAACATCCAGAGAGATAGGAGCTTGTGTAATTGCATACGAACCGGTTTGGGCAATTGGCTCGGGTGAATTTGCCAAGCCAGATCAGGTGGCTCAAGCACTAGATTATATTAGAAAGCAAGTCGAGCATTTATTTGGAGAAAGAGCAGCTAAGAACGTGAGGATTTTATATGGAGGCAGTGTTAATGACCACAACATAGGGTCTTATCTAGATATCCCTGGCTGTGATGGTGCGCTGATAGGTGGTGCTAGTCTTAATTATCATAAATTCTCATCAATGGTTGAAACAGCCTATAGAGTTCACCAATCAAGGTTGGAAAAAGAAAATGGCTAAAAATGAAAAACAAGTAGTAGATGTAAAAAAGCCTAGTAGCACCAAACCTGACATTGGCTCAAAGCCGATGATAATTGGACATAAATCTTTGCCCAGTGACCCAATGGTGAATAATAAACCAAAAGTGGAAGAAGAGAAGCCTGTTCAGAAACAAAAAAGTCCTGCAGTTGAAAAAACTAATATTAGTCCTATATCAGAAGATATGAAAGCTAAAAACGTAAAAACTGAAGTTAAGAACGAAGAAGTTAAAAAAGAACCAGAAAAAGCTATCGAAAATCCAAAAGAATCTGATAGCAAAAATGCGGATGTTAAAAAATCGGCAAAAAAGGAACCAGAAATAGACCCTCTAGCAGAGCAGATGGAGCGTGACGATAAGTTGAGCAAACTTATAGAATCAAAAAAATATAATCTAAAAATTAAACAAGATCGGTCATGGTCTATAAAAACATTGGTTTTAGTAATATTAGGCATCTTGATATCTTTATTAATTGCGGGTTATTTGTTGGTAGATTCAGGCATTATTAAATCAGACATAAATTTACCATTTAGGTTGATAGGTGAAGAAGAGGAAACCACACAACAAGTAATTGTTCCCGAGATAGTAACAGAGGAGCCAAAAGAAGTAGTTGAAGAAAAATTAGATATCACTGAGAATTGGTTTGAATATGACAATCAATACTACACTATTAAATTTCCTGACGGATATATTTTGACTTCAGAATTTGGAGCACCTCATAACATATTCGCCAGTGACATAAAGTATTTTGAAGGTGAAGTTGCAGTAGTAAGCGTTGGAGAGCTAGGCCCTGACCAAGACGTATTTAGAATCACTTATTCAGTTAGTACTTCAGGAGACATATGTAATCTAGATGAGTCATATAAAGAAAATAGCAATTTTACAACCAGTAACGATTTAATCATTTTTAAGGGTGTTAAAGAAGGGTCAATTACGGCTGAGGAAGGTGGAGAAGGCGATCTATTGGTGGGTGAGACAAGATATCTATACTGTATTGAGGACGAACAAAACAATACTTTATTGGTTAATTATCTCCACAAAGAA
Organism: bacterium; assembly: GCA_030430915.1. Classification (GTDB taxonomy): domain Bacteria; phylum Patescibacteriota; class Saccharimonadia; order Saccharimonadales; family SZUA-47; genus JAUIKH01. The sequence continues at coordinate 2,722 of JAUIKH010000039.1, forward strand.
AACGAAGTTAATGAGCATGAGAATATTGAAGAATCAATAAAAACACTCGTGTTTAAGCAGTCGTAGTTGATACAATATAGGTTACGTGCAAGATTTATTAACAGGGCTAAATGACGAACAAAAAAAGGCGGTTCTTCAGACAGAAGGACCGCTTCTTATTCAGGCTGGCGCAGGTTCAGGCAAGACTAAGACTTTAACTCATCGTGTAGCTTATATTTTGCAACAAGGTTTAGCTCACCCTCAGCAAATTCTAGCAGTAACCTTTACTAACAAAGCTGCTAAGGAAATGCGCTCACGAGTTGCAGAATTGCTAAATGAAAATCCAGATAATCGCGCGTTTTTGCCTTATATGGGTACTTTTCACGGTATATGCGTACGCCTCCTTAGACAAGATGGCGAACACATAGGTGTTCCAAGAAGCTTTGTTATCTACGATGAATCGGACAAACTAGCTGCAGTTAAACAAATTATTAAAAGAGAACATATAGATGAAAAGGCATTTCCACCTAGAACAATTTCATCATTAATAGGCAGCGCCAAGAACGAAGCAATTGGTCCTGAGGAGTATAGAGGAAATGCAATAAGCCCTGCTCAAAAAGCTGCGGCACAAGTTTTCCCTGGCTATCAGAAATTATTGAAAAATACAGGAGCGTTGGACTTTGATGATTTAATTGCTAAAACTCTTAAATTGTTGACGGATTCACAGCCTGTACGTAATCGCTGGAGAGAACAGTTTAAATATGTGATGATTGATGAGTATCAAGACACTAATACCGCTCAATACAAGCTAATTAAGCTACTGGTTAATGATAAAAATAACATAGCTGTTGTAGGAGACGACTGGCAGAGTATTTATAGTTGGAGAGGGGCTGACTTCAGAAATATACTTAATTTTGAAAATGATTATCCTAATGTAACAATTATTAAACTAGAACAAAATTACCGTAGCACTAAGCCAATTTTAGATGGTGCTCACACAGTAATAACAAATAATAAACAGAGAAGCGAGAAAAAACTATGGACAGCCAAAGACACAGGTAAAGCAATCCAGATAGTTAATGTAAGCACTGAACGATCAGAAGCCGAAACAATTACTAGAAGAGTTCAGAATTCTGTTAGTGGTGGTGTTCGCAAATTTAGGGATTACGCTGTACTGTACAGGACCAACGCTCAAAGTCGTAGTATTGAAGAGGCGTTTTTACGTTCCGGTATTCCTTATAAGATTATTGGTGGCCAGAAATTCTATGATCGTAAAGAGATTAAGGATATCATGGCTTACCTGCGCTTTATTTTTCAGCCGGCGGATCGAGTCAGTTTTGATCGAATTGTAAATGTGCCAACAAGAGGAATAGGCGGTGTAAGTTTGGCCAGGTTTTTTGATTGGCAATCCATAAACGACCTAACCCTTTTAGAAGCGTTGGGTCGAGCTCAAGAAGTTCCAAAACTTCCAACTAAAGCTGCAAAAGGATTGAGTGAGCTATATGGTATAGTTGTTTCTACTCAGTCAATTGCTGACGACAGTTCTGTTGCGGGTATTATTGATTCACTTCTAAGAAGAATTGATTATGAGACATATCTAGATGATGGAACCCCAGCTGGCGAAGCAAGACAAGAGAATGTCAGGGAGCTACTTAGCGTTGCAAAAGAGTTTAATGAGTTAGGGTTAAGCGGGTTTTTGGAAGAAGTGTCATTAGTTAGCGATATAGACACAGCAGATTTCGGCTCAGATGCAGTTGTACTCATGACACTACATGCTGCTAAGGGTCTAGAATTCCCTATAGTTTTTATGTGTGGCATGGAGGAAACAATATTTCCTCATAGTAGAGCCCTTTATGATCAGCTAGAAATGGAAGAAGAAAGAAGGCTATGCTACGTAGGCATGACTAGAGCAAAAGAAGAGCTTTACATGCTTCATGCTAATAGTCGAATGCTCTACGGTAGTACTCAGCATAACGTTCCTGCACGATTTTTATCTGAAATAGGAGGCGAGTCTGTAGTTGAAGCTAGTCCAAGTTTGAATTTTAAAAGAAGTTTAGGTTTTGATACAGGAGTAAATAATAAAGATATGGTTGGCTGGACAGAAAAAATTGAAAAGAACAATGACAATGAGCCTAGATACGTGTCGGACTATCAAGAAGGTGACAGTGTAGAGCATCAACTGTTCGGTATCGGGAAGATTGTTGAAGTAGAGGGTGATAATGTAGCAGTATTTTTTAAAAAATCTGGTGTTAAAAAACTAAATTCATCGATTGCGCCACTTAAGAAGCTTTAGTCGTTCTTAGCTGTTAAAATACCTGTTATGGGAAAATTGTTATTTTATTTACTTTGGCCAATAATTTGGTTTTACGCGCCTCTAACACGTAGAGTAAGAGTTATTTTAATTCACAATAATAAAGTATTATTAGTGGTCAATAAGCTAGGCCCTGGCAAGTGGCAGTTCCCTGGGGGCGGGATTAAGTTTGGCGAATCAGTTAATGATGCTGCAAAACGTGAAATTACGGAAGAATTATATTTAAAAATTAATAATATTAGAGTGCTTAATAAAGACCCAATTATTTGCAAACAGTACGGATTATTAATGAGGTACCATTACGTAACAGCAAAAATTATTAATCCTAGTGAATCTTTAAGGATAAGTAACGAATTACTGTCTGCAAAGTGG
>JAUIKH010000040.1 GCA_030430915.1 bacterium
GTGTACAGCGACCAGAAGACGCAACAGTTAATTGCCGAGAACGACCTAGCTATCGCCAATCTGCAGATGGAAGTTAACAAGCACACTAATTTAGATGAAGATGTGGCAGAAATTGCGGAGTTTGGACTATCGAGCTTGCAGCGAATTGGGACCATTTGGGAAGACGAGTTGCAAGATGTGGAGATTAAGCAGAGGTTCCAAAAATGGCTTTTTCCAGCTGGCGTACCGTTTGACGGTGAAAAATTTGGAACCGCTAAAATTCCACTTTGTCTATCTGTTAAAGAAAGTTATGAAACTGAAAATTCTATGATGGTGACCCTAACGGGAATCGAACCCGTATTGCTAGATTGAGAATCTAGTGTCCTAACCGTTAGACGATAGGGCCTCTTTTCTGAAATAAGCTACATTATATTACTACATAACAGGGGTAATGTCTAGAGTAATCGAAATATTTAGTTATTGTAATAATGTTATTTTTATTATATTAAGTATTGACATATATCTATATATGCTGTATTATATTTCACGTATCACTAATATAGGTGTTGATGATTTTACCCGCAATATGGTCGCTTGGGTAAATTCGGAGCCAGTAGCGAAACCGGGTATTGGTAAGGAACACTTGATTTTTGTGTTTTTTTGAAATCTCCGCTTCGTAGTTAGTGAAAACTAAGTGCTAAACGGAGATTTTTTATGACTAATAGAAACCCTGAAACTTTAACAGCTAACGCTGAATCTTCTGCAGATATAAATATAGAGCTATTACCTCCATCTTTTGATTATTCTAGTTTTAATTTAAAACAACCAGATAACTTTAATTTACCTGAGGTAAAACACTTTGAGTATAAAAGCTTTATAGACCCAAATTCAAAGTTTAGCACAGATAGAATGGACACTATTAACGAAGAATCAACTAAATTCAGCCTGAAAGACTCTATAAGAGTTACCGCTAGAAAAGTTTATGGAGTTCCTAACGGTGACCATGGAGTACAGTACTTTCTTGCAACTCCTAACAGAATAGCCGAACGATTACAAAACCCTAAAGAGGCTATTTCTGCAGCATTTAAACCTCGTTCATTGGCAGCTGGGCTTACTTTAGCGGCATTAAGTCTGCATGCCATTGGGAATACAGAAGTTTCTGCCAAAAATGGAATAGACGCCGAACAAAAAACTGAATTTGTTTATTATACAGAGGGTAACGATGCACTAATTCCATTCAATACGGAGGGTCAAGATTTTGAAGTTTCAAAATTAAAAGCTGCGGAAGTTGCTAAAGTAGATCCTAGCGCTATTGAAATAGACGAGGAGCAACAAATGCTTATTATAAGAGGAGCATTTACTGACCCTGATCTATCTTTAGATAAAAGTGATTTATTAGCTTCATATATGGCAGCGAGCTTACCCGATGGAGGACCAATAGTTCCAGAAAAACTAGAATTTGAAGCTGTAAACATAAGTCCAGAAGTTCAAAGATTAAATGACACTCTAGCTGCCATCGATTCAAACGCTGAACTAATCGACATAGCTCCTGTTGTTGAAGCTGTAAAGACTTTTGATGCAAGTTTTGCGCCAAACGACCAAGATCGAGACCCAGCAATGTTACCTGAATGGGGGTACGTAAAACTACCTCTACATCATGAAGCTATTGGGTTAAATGTTCCGTTCACAATAGCTGAAAGAACATCTGATTCAGAAAGATATGGATCTCCAGAATTAGTTGCTTCAACTCTGGTATGGGCAAAAATGTATCAAGATATTGCAGCACAATTAGGTATAGAGGGAGAGATGCTACGGGTTAGGGATTTAAACTCAAGACACCATAATCAGCACAGTAACGGTAGAAACGCAGACTACTCAGGATCTGAAGGATGGGAAGTTACTCAATATTCTGATGGATCACTCGCTGATAGCAAATTTTCTGAAATGAATAACGAACTTACGATTGAATTAGCTCATAAAGCAGGAGATATGGTAATAGCAGGAGACAGAATATACAAAAGAATCTACTTTAGTGATCAGGCAATTGTAAATGAAATTAATAGACGTGCAGGACTTGAACTAGCAAAAAAATTTGATGAAAACCACTACGATCACTTTGATGCAACGCTTAAGAAAAAATATGAGCTACCTAAGTACAACCCTTATGTAACAGTGTGGCATGAAGATAGAGATACTGATCATAGAATAGATTTAAAAATAGGAGGAGAAGCTATACAGCTGACACCAGAACAACACGCTTCTCAGCATGCAGATTTTGAACAATACGTAGCAGAACAGTTTGCAAAAATTAAGCCCGAAAAACCAGTAGAAGAACCGGCTAATCCAGCAGAAGCCGTGATCACCCCTGAAGCAGAGGCCATAATAAGCCAGCTAGAATTGCCGGAAGAGAATAAGGAGTTTTTGCATTTTATGCTTCCACACATTATGAATGTTTATAATTCCGGTAGAAATATAAATCCTGAAGTACTATTGGCACAAACTGTAGTTGAAACTGGATTTGGTCAAAAAGGCGAACTGTATAAAAACGCCTACAACCCAGTTGGCATAAAAGCTAGTTCGAATTGGAAAGGACCAATATTTCTTGGAGACACTAAGGAAGAATTTGAACCAGGCGTATTAACAGAGCTACCCGATGCTGCTTTTAGAAAATACCCTGACATACCATCTGCACTAAATGATTATGCCGACATAATTGAAAATAGAAGCTGGTATTCCGACGCTGCAGCAAACAAAGATAATCCAACACTTTATCTTCAGGGATTGTTACATGAACTAGACGAGCAGGGGAACATAGTGCATCATCAGGGCACTACTAAGCCAGATGGTACCAAGGTAAGCAGCTACGCAACAGATAGTGGCTACGAAAAAAAGATACTCGATAGAATTAATAGTGGCCGATTTTCAGAACTTGTAGCTGCCATGAAAACACCCGAAGCGGCAACTGAACAAGCCCCGGACAGCAACACAACAACTGCCAAACCAGATAATCCCACTACAACAATCAAACAACCAGATACAAAAAACGACATAGTAAAAGACAAAGATCCATTTGAGGTCGATATTGATTCTATGAGCTGGTTTGACAAAGAAACTGTATCTGCAATGTTAAGTCAATTTTTCGATCAAAATGGGTTGATAACTGATGAAGAGAAGAGTTTATGGGTAGATAACAACCTGTCTTATAACAATATTTCAGGAAATACAGTCTATCAATTAACGATTAATCAACTAAGTGAACTAGTTTAAAGGAGATAACTATGAGCAATCAAGAAAATAACGGATTCTTATCACCAGAAGATGCAGCAGAAGTTCAATCAAGACTTGATGCTGATAGGACTCATGCAGGGCAAGAGCTGAATTATGGCCCTGAATTAGCAGAAGTTAGTTCAAATTTAGTTGATGAGCCTCAAATACATAAAGCACCTGTTGAATCTCCAAAAGTAGAAGTAGTAGTTAGCGATAGAAGACGAATGCCAGGACCAGTTAAAAAGCTTGTAGCAATTGGAGCTGCTGGCTTAACACTTGCTGGAGGTGTGTTTTATTTAAAAGAAAGGTTGCCGGGTTTCCCTGATATTTCTGCTGACTCTGATCATAAAGTTGAAGCAGAATTCGACAATGTAGAAACTATAATAGCCCAAAGAAAAACGATAAATTTTGCAAAACTTACTGCCAGTTATGATTACACGCAGAAACTATCTCTCGACAGACCAGGACCGTCTAATTGTGACACTAAGATAGAAGATAATGTCGAATCAACTACATACGCAGAAATTCTTCTTCAGGATTCAAAAATCACTATAGACCATGATAATAAAAAAGCTTTCATTGATATAAGAGGGGACATAACTCTAGGTGGAATTATTGATTCAGAAGAGCCTGAAATAGATATTAGCACTGGGTTTATAGATACATGCGTAAAACCTGCAAACCATGAAGACATAGGTGATCACATCGATTCATTAGATAATACTGAATTATTAGAATACATAGAAGATGAAGAAAACTCCTACTATTTCGTTGAAGAAGACTGGGCTAAATTATTTGCTGAGGTTAACTTGAGGAATGCTAATGATGTTGCTTTTGCCTGCACACTATTAGACCATGGAGAGTCAATGCTCGCTGAGGCAATAAAGTATGAAGCGTTAGTTTTTTCTGAAAAACTAAATGGGATAGAACCAGAAAATATATATGTATCATTTTCTAATGGAACATATGCAGAAAAGTTAGGTAAAATTCAGTCAAATGCAGCAAAAAAACTAATGTCAGATTTTGAAAGAGTTGCTCACATGTACTACGAAGTTACAGATGACCATAAGCCAATAGAAACAGATGTTTCAGATACAGACAATGGAAAACTAGACACTGAAGCTATTACTGAATGCAGTAAAATAAAAACTTCTATAGAAGATTAGCTAGCACAAGTAGTTAACTTAATCTATAAAATACTCTACAATTCATCTTATGAGTGGAGTTACGTTAGCAGTTATTGGCTCTGGTAATCATCCAGAGATAGGGCCAGATAAGGCTACTATAGAAAGTGCTATAGTAGCCTATAAGATGCTAGATCTTGCAGAATCTAGATCATTGGTGGATGGTAGTCTAGTGTTTGCAGTTGGTAGGGGCCCGAATAAAAATGAAGATTATCCAATAACTGAAGCAAAATCTATCGAACTAGTCATAAGAGCAGGGCTACAAGTAGAAAAAAACTTTAATACCTGGACACCACATATTGAAATTGGAGAAAACTCTTATAGCATAGACGAAAAGATTGAAGAGCTGTCTTACTTAGCGGAGCCTTTTATGTCCAACATTAACACTATTGGATTAGTTACTCCATACTTTCAAGCTGCATGGGTTCTGCGTTCTGCAAAAAATATAATTGGAGATAAATTAGGGGTAAAAGTATATCCAGTAAAATAAAAATAGGATATTATTTACAATAACATATTTTTTATTGTATAATATACAATAATGAAAGAGGTTACTTTAGCAGTTCTTGGAGCAGGAAATAGTCCAGAATCTGGACCTTCCCATAGCACTATAACAAATGCTCGCAAAGCATTTGAGTTACTTTATTATGGCACGAAAGATCCCGATATTAATGCCGACTTGATGTTTGCCCTAGGCAAGGGACCTAACCCTGAAATAGACTATAAAATTACAGAGGCAGAAGCGATTAACAATTTTGTGGAAAATCTATTATCAAGAGACCCTCAAGCTAATATCCCACACATCGAAAAGGGAGAAAATTCGACTAATACCATAGAAAACATGCAAGAGTTAGCCGACCTAATAGAGCCTTACGAACATAATATATCAGCTAT
>JAUIKH010000041.1 GCA_030430915.1 bacterium
GTATGGTGAGGAATTGCCTAGGTAATGAAACTTATCACCCAAACCACCTAGCTCAAAAACTTTACAAGCAAAGTATATTAACTCAAACCAGTAGCCTTACTATAGGTAATCCCGAGCCACAGATAAATAAGCTCGAAATTCCATCAGACTACTTCGGTATTATAGCTAAACAGCACGTTAACGGGCTAAACGGAGTTACACCAACCCTGCAGGATAAAATTAAAACAACCGAACTTATCAAAAAGGCAAATTCTTACAGAAATATCACAATAGAATCACACAGTTTATTACCTGGGGCAATTGTTGAAATAGAGATCCATTCAGAACCAATGAACGTGATGTTGAGTTGAGCATTCAGATTCCACAGCAACTAGAGGGAGGCTATCATGAGATTCATTTGAAGGGCCTAGATATGTTTGGTCAGAGCGTTGATTATTATCAGCCGATTTTACTAGCTCAATTTGCAGATGATTTTGATGGTGACGAAATTGGTGATTTAGAAGACAGTTGCCCAATTGTTAGCAATCTATTTATTGACGTAGATGAAGACGGTGTAGATGATACGTGTGACGGAGTAATAACAGCTGTAATGTCGCAAGATCAAAGTCTAGGTCAAGAAGAGTTTAATAGCTCAGAGCAAAAAGCCCAGGTTCTTGGTGTTGCGACAACAAATTCTGATCAAGAGGCCAATCAAGAAGTACTAGGTAGCAGCCTAGAAAATAGTGGAACAAGTATTATGAGTTTTGTTTTTATCGGAGGGGGTTTGCTGTTGACAGTATTTGTTCTAGCTAGATATTCAAAAAACTATAAATATAAACTACAAAAGTAAACATAGTTATTGTGTAAATAACTCTTTGCGTAACGAATCGTTGGCTTCTCTAACGGCTACAGGACATTCAAAGGAGAAAATATCAAAACTTTCAGGATTAAAACTCGCTACACACCTACCAAAAGTAGAATCATACAAGGAATTGGAGTTTGTGTTTGAAATTTCTTTGAAAGCATCCAGACCATCTATTATTTTAGTAATATCAGTTCGCTTATCACCACTCGTATTTTCTGAATATAATTCCAAATAGCAGGCTGTTTTTCCTGAGCTATATTTTTCTTGGGTGGTGAAGCAAGATTTATTTAGCTCCATCGGTACACCAGTTTCATTCTCTAGGCTTGTTCTCAGTCCTTCCATGTCTGCAACTATAGACTTCAACTGCCTAGCATTATTCCAGTCCTGGTATCTGTTATTAAAAAACATCACAACTGGGATAAACAGCAACAAAACCAAAAACAAAACAAACTTATGCTTCTTATAATCTCTCAGGCAGCAGTCAAGCCTAGTAATAATAGAATTTTTCTTGCTCTTAGACTTGTTTTTACCTTTACCCTTAGGCTTCTGTTTCGCCTTCTTCTTAACCATAACCATAAGTGTAAAGCCTTTTCAAAAATATACCAAAACCCTAAAAACCCCCCTACTGTACAAGGAACGTCCTTGTACAGTAGAATGTAGGCATGCCGAGTCGAAACACAATAAAAAATTATGAATCTGAAAGCATGTACCATGTCTATAACAGAGGAGTTGATAAACGCACTATATTTGAGGATGAACAAGATTATGCAGTATTTTTAAGCTATTTAAAATATGCACTTCTGTCGGATGAAAATCAATCTCAAGAAGATTTAATAGACAAAGAAGTCATTTCAGATGCGATTAGATTTAATATAAGACGTCTTGGTCTAGAGGGAAAAATTGAACTTGTTTGTTTTTGTTTAATGCCTAATCACTTTCATCTTTTGCTATACCAACATGGCATTGATGCAATAACAAAGCTTATGAGGTCAATAGCTACTGGCTATTCTTCATATTTCAACAAAAGACATAAACGTGCCGGTACACTATTTCAAGGTAGATACAAAGCTAGCAAAATAGACTCACAGGAATATTGGGATCATATAAGTAGGTATATTCATCTAAATCCAGTAGATCTAAACGTGGATATAGAAAGCTATCCATATTCGAGCTACAGAAACTATCTAGGCGAAGCACAAGCTGAGTGGCTAAAACCTGACTTAATACTGGACGGCTTTAAAAACAAAGAAGAATATAAAAAATTTGTAAATGATTATAGGCCAAAAAGAGATGAGCTAGTCACATTAAAGGATATGCTGGCAAATAGCTCAGAACTGTAGACTTACTTACTGTACAAGGACGTTCCTTGTACAGTAGTAGGTTCAGAGGACGGTTTTAGTAACTGCTGACAGGGCGTTGCTAGAAAATTATCCTAATTCTATTAATGCTTGCGAATAACGCGCTACACTATAAGCATGAACTGGAAAAGCGACAAGATATCTAAATTCTTATTTTTTGCTTCAATATTCCTGATAATCTACATGCCGCTTCATGTATTTATTTCTCAATCTTTTAGTCTAGTAACGGGAGGGATTGAGGTCTGGAAAGCAGCGAAGGACGTCCTGCTATTTGTAGCAGGTCCTTTTTTGCTATTTTTGAGCTATAAACGAGGACTGTTTAAGGATAAAACTTTCAGGCTGTTGCTTATTTTTGGAGCAATGTACGCAGTTCTACACGGCCTATTTGTGCTTTTTGATGGTGATGACGACACCTATTCCGCAATTGTTGGTAGCGTTTATAACACTAGGTTGTTAATCTATTTACTAATAGGTTATCTGGTGGGCTCGGCAAAAAACGGCAAAAAGTACCTTAAATATTTGTTGACTGTTACGGTGTTGGTCGCCTCCGTTGTCTCTGTTTTAGGAATTCTGCAGTACTTCTTGCCATCAGATTTATTAACTCATGTTGGCTATAGTTTAGAGCGAGGCGTGAAGCCACTGTTCTTTATAGATGACAATCCAGATTTACCTAGGATAATGAGCACACTAAAAGACCCAAACTCCCTAGGCTCCTACCTAATTATTCCAATATTGTTAACGGGGTTAGCTCTTTTCAAAAAGGAATCAATTAAAAAACTATTCTCAATAGAATTTAAACGGTGGCAATTAGCAGAGCTACTTTGTGTGCAGCTGATAGCACTTTTTCTTACTTTTTCTCGCGGCGCTTTACTAGGTTTGATAATTGGCGCGCTAACACTTGTAACTTTGTTAAACAGTAAAAAGGTGATAATTTTCTTAAAAAATTACTGGTATATTCCACTGATATCGCTAGTGATACTTGTTGTCGCGATCTTCTCTGTTCGTGACACGCCATTTATCCAAGACTATGTATTCCATGCAGCCAAAACTACAAATGAAGAAGACCCAAACCAAAAACGTGTCACACTTGTACAGGATGCTACGGAAGACATTATCGACGAGCCATTTGGCTATGGGCCAGGTAGCGCTGGTCTAGTGTCGATAACCAACCCAAAAGGTGGAGTGTTAACAGAAAACTATTACCTTCAGATAGCCTACGAGGTCGGTTGGCTTGGGTTAGCTACATTTATTGCAATCTTGTCGGTTATTGCCTACCAGCTATTTCTTACGAGCAGTAAGAGCTCTGTTTCAGCCGTGCTTTTATCTGCTTTGGTTGCATATCTATTCTATAGTCTACTAATACATCTTTGGTCTAATGAAGCCGTATCTCTCCAGTGGTGGCTCCCAACAGGCGTGGTTTTGGGACTGAACGTAAAAAAGAATAAAATACAACGCTAAACTACAAGACCAAAGCTGTACTAACTGGTACAATTATAGCTATGAATAATAATGAATCACACACACAATCACCAGGCAGTATTAATGATTTTGCAGATGCTCACCCGGCAATGCCACATGCAGAACTCACAGCAGAATATTCTGCAAAATTAGCTGAATATAAGCAGTCTCTCCCAAATTTTGGGCGTGTAGCGATCAGCCCTGACTTAATAGAAGACAGCGAGCAGGGCTAAATGAGTAAGACAGCATTAGTTACAGGCATAACTGGTCAAGATGGCCGTCATTTGGCAGAACTGCTAAATGAAAAAGGCTATAAGATTTACGGAATTGTTAGGGGGCAGCACAATCCAAAGCGTCGACTTGTTGAAGAAACTATGCCTTATGTAAATATTATAGAAGCAGACCTGATAGACGTATCATCACTTACAAGAGCCTTAACTTTATCTGATCCTGATGAATTTTATAATTTAGCTGCTATTAGCCATGTTGGGTACTCTTTTAAAGATCCTATACTAACCGCAGAGGTTACCGGTAAAGGTGTTCTTAATTGCTTAGAAGCTATTAGATTGGCGGGCAAAGAAAAAACAACAAAATTTTATCAGGCTTCCACTTCAGAAATGTTCGGCGGCCTAGACTACAATAGACCAGATAAAGGATATGATGAGAAAGCTATATTCCATCCAAGAAGTCCATACGGCGTGGCAAAGCTATACGGGCATTGGATTGCTACGAATTACCGAGAAAGTTATGATATGCATATATCTTGCGGCATTCTTTTCAATCATGAAGGCGAGTATAGGGGCCTAGAATTTGTCACAAGAAAAATAAGCAATGCAGTAGCTAGAATTAAGCTTGGTAAGCAAGACCATCTGGAACTGGGTAATATGGATGCCAAGAGAGACTGGGGCTATGCCGGCGATTATGTAGAGGGTATGTGGCGAATGTTACAGCAAGAAAAACCAGATGACTATGTTTTAGCCACAGGAGAGACTTATACAGTTAGACATTTTGTTGAATTAGCCTTCAAAGAGATTGGCATAGAGATTGTATGGGAAGGTAGCGGTGTTTCAGAGGTTGGTAAGGATAATGATTCAGGCAAAGTGTTAGTTAAAATAAATCCAGATTTTTATAGACCGGCAGAGGTAGACTTATTATTAGGCGATCCTTCTAAAGCAGAAAAAGTACTTGGCTGGAAGAGAAAAGTAGACTTTCCTGGTTTAGTTAAAAAGATGGTCGAGTATGACCTTGGCTTTGAAGCTAGCTAGTTTTCTTCCAGGCTACGTAATCATTCACCATTTGCTCAATTGAAAATTTAGGCTCCCAGTCTATATCTTGGGTTAATCTGTCTCTTGAGCCGTAGATGTCCATGACATCATTTTGTCGTATTCTGGATTGGTCCACTTCAATTTCAAGGTTTTTGGCATCAAAAGCTTTAGTTAGCAAGCTTAAAACTTCAGTTCCCGCTATGCTTTTGCCTGAGCAAATATTATATATATTATGCTTTAGATTGCCTTCATTACATGTAGCAAGCTCAATGTAGGCACGTGCCACATCTCTTACATCAGTATAATCACGTTTTGTTTCTAAGTTGCCAACTAATAGAGTCTTGTTGTTCGATTTCGCTTCAGCTATCTGCTCACCTAGGTCTG
>JAUIKH010000010.1 GCA_030430915.1 bacterium
ACTGGCAGAGCCTAACGCCTAGGTACGGATACGAGATACCAAAACTAGTCGAAGAAGCTGGTCTAGAAGAAAAATTTCAAAGCTGTTTCGACTTAAGTCTAAAGTTACATAGCATTTTGATGAGCGCAGGCTACGAAACAGAAGCCCAATACGCGACGCTCTTAGGCCATAAGATGCGCTGGAAAGTTACCTACAATGCTCGACAAGCCTTCCATCTGCATGAACTGAGAACTACGCCTCATGGTCATCCTGGCTACCGCAAATTAGTTAAGGAGATGCACGATAAATTAGCTAATAAGCACCCTCTTATAGGTCAGTCTATTAGGTTTGTTAATCAAGATGAAGACCCTGAATTAACCAGATTGGCAGCCGAACGATATACGCAATTTAAGTTAAATAAACTTACTTAAGCTGTTATTGGGCTGGAAGCACAGGGCCATAAGCAAAATTCACTCTAACCGCTGGCAACCCTGAAAGAACACGAATTTCACTTTCAGTTAGTTCAGATTGGTCATTTAAGTCTTCTACACCGACAATAACGCCAAACTTATCTGCACATATTTGCCCTAGTGTAGAGATTGAACTTTCTAAATCAGTTACTATTCCAAAACCCGCCAAAAAACCGGCAGTCTCACCACAGTCTTCATTTGCATTTTTGCTAAAAACTGGCGACCAAATCTTATCAGTATCACCGCTTTCTAGTTTTTCTATTATGCAATCTGCAATATCCATGCCTTTATGAGATTTTGATCCATAAAAATCAAGAAATGCTAGTGAATCGTCTGTGCTATCTGTTTCTTTTGTAAGTTCTTCAATTCTCTTGAGTGTTCGGCTCATTATTATATATTGTATCACGTTATGCAAGTTTTTGCAAGTTTTTTTTAATTTGACGTTTGCTGTTTATGAGAGTAGCATATCAATGTATGAAAAATAAAGTTTTGAACCAAATTATAAACATTCTCATCCTCAATGAGGTTGTGTTGTCATTTGGGTCGAAGCAAAAATATTTTTAGCAACACCAACCTGTCAAACCCTAAAGCTTCGGCCCAAGTAAGGCCGATTTTTTAATTTAAAGGAGAATATAATGGAAAAAATAGTTTTTAATGTTAATGGTGATTGTCATGGCTTTGATGATGCTTTTGTTACAGATGATGCCGAAGTAGAAATGCTAAGAGAGAAACAAGAGGCAAGAAAAGTAAAAGTAGGACAAACAGGCATAGTTGGTGCAACTAGCCCAAATAATCCTGATACTCCCGCTATAGTTGCTGCACTAAGACAAGAACCGTTTTATAATAGTGGAAGCTAATAACAAAGGAGACTACTGATGGGATATGGACCTTACACACCAATTTACAAAGTAGATGACACATATTTCGTGTCAGGACAAGTTGGAATTAATCCAGAAACTAAAGATGTTGGTGATGATATTGATTCTCAAACTAGGCAAACACTCCAAAATCTTAAAAATATACTTAAATCAAAAAATTTGGACATGGATAAAGTGGTCAAGACTACTATATTTCTAGTTGATATGTCTGACTATAAGGCTATCAATGAAATCTATGAACGATTCTTTAATGACCCGAAGCCTGCAAGATCCTGCATAGCAGTTAAAGAGCTGCCAAGAGTTGCAGACAAAGAGTTGTTGATTGAAATTGAAGCCATAGCTGTTAGTAGAAATCCCGAGGCTAACCAGTGAAAAATACAAAAGTATATGATGTCGCCATAAATACTCCGTTACAAAAAGCTGAAAAGCTTTCTAAGCAGACTAGTAGCACGGTCTTGTTAAAAAGAGAGGATTTACAACCAATCAAATCTTTCAAAATAAGAGGTGCTTACAACAAGATTAGTTCTCTTAGCAAAAAAGAGCTTGAAAAGGGAGTAATTGCAGCTAGCGCCGGCAATCATGCACAAGGAGTTGCTATAAGTGCAAAAAAGCTAGGTATTAAAGCTCTGATTGTTATGCCCAAAACAACTCCTGCTATAAAAATTGAAGCGGTGAAGAATTTTGGCGGTAATATTGAGCTTGTAGGAGATAACTATAGCGAGGCATATAGTCATTGCCTGAAACGGATTGAAGAAACTGGCATGACATTAATCCATCCATTTGACGACGAACATGTAATTGAAGGTCAAGGAACAATTGCTAATGAATTGCTGAAAACTAATAAAGATATAACACATGTTTTCGTACCTGTTGGTGGAGGAGGACTATTAGCTGGGATTGCCCAAAAAATTAAGATGATTAAACCAGATATAAAGGTTATTGGTGTAGAACCCGAAGATTCTGCTGCCATGAAAAAATCGATAGAAAAAAATAGAATCATTGAGCTCGAACATGTAGGTATATTTGCAGATGGAGTTGCAGTAAAAAAAGTAGGAGACAAAACCTTTGAAATTGTTAAAAAATACGTAGATGAAATCATTACGGTCAATGTAGATCAAGTATGTGCTGGAATTAAGGCTATTTTTGAAGACACAAGAAGTATTGTTGAGCCTGCTGGCGCTCTTGCAGTGGCTGGACTTCAAAAATATGATTTACCCAAGAATTCTACTGCAGTTGCAATATGCAGTGGAGCTAACATGACATTTGAAAGGTTACAGTTAATAGCCGAAAGAACTTTGATAGGCAGCGGCAAAGAATCTCTATACGCTATCGAGTTACTTGAACAACCCGGTTCGCTATTGAAACTTTGTAAAGATGCAGTTAATGACTACCCTATTACGGAATTTAATTACCGTTTGTCAGATAAAAAAATTGCTCATATACTCGTTGGTATTGGAACATCAAATCAGAATGAGAAGCATGACTTTGAAAATAGCATAAACCATCATAACTATAACTACACTGATCTAACGAAAGATGAACTCGCCAAAGAACATGTAAGGTATATGGTTGGCGGGCATGGCAACAAACATAATACTGAATATATTTATAACGTTTTATTCCCTGAGAGACCTGGTGCGTTAATTAATTTTCTTGAAAAACTATCACACAAATACAGCATTAGCTTATTCCACTATAGAAACTTGGGCAGTGACAGTGGCAGGGTTTTAATTGGCTTTAATACAGACAATAAAAAACAACTAGAGAGTGAGCTGGATAAAACCAATTATGATTATATTGATGTAACAAATAATACATCTGTGAGACTCTTTACATAAAAACTAATATTTTGTATAATTAATAAGTTACCGAAGACAGTGACGGCTGTAAAAAGCTTAATTATGTCACCGAGGCAATTTATTTGTTTTTGAGCATTAGACTGCTACTTCGGATGAAGTAGTTTTTTATTTCTCGGTAACAAAGATAGAGGCGGTCGATACTCTACTTTATAAAGCTATGAAAGGATAATTGAATGGCTCTAACAAAAGATAAAAAAGACGAGATTGTTGCTAATCTAGTTAGTCTTTTAGACAGTTCTAAAATGGCAGTCATTGCGAAATATGAAGGCACAGACGTCAAGGCTATGCAAGAATTACGGCGTAATGCTGAAGAAAACGGAACTGTAATAAAGGTAGTCAAGAATAGATTAGTAATAAAAGCTCTGCAAAAAAGCAAAAATCATAAGGACTCATCAACTGAAGATTTAAAGGGTATGCTTATGTATGCTTTTAACTCTGAAGATGAGGTCGCACCAGCTCAAATTTTACATAATATGGCAAAAACTGAGAAACAAATTGAGTTTGTAGGTGCTTTTGATGAGCAGGGAAAATTTTTGCCAGCTGAAGAGGTGAGCGCGCTAGCTCAACTACCAAGCAGGGAAGAGCTTATTGCATCTGTTGTAGCAACTTTGCAATCTCCTCTAAACGAAGTCGTCTCAGGCCTTCAAGGAAATCTGCACGGTTTACTTGATGCCATAGGCGCAAAAGCTAACTAATTAATAATAGGAAAGGATAAGCTTCTCTTGCTCGGAATGAAGAGCATCTGTAAGTATGATTTAATCACAACTTACATGATATGAACTTAAAAAACCAAAAGGGTTTTATTTCATAAGTGAAGCATAGAAAATTATGGCAAAAGATTTAAAAAAGCTAGCTGACGAACTTGTCGGTTTAAGCGTACTAGAGGTAAATGAACTAAAAAACATCTTAAAAGATGAGCATGGTATCGAGCCTGCAGCAGCAGCTGCTGTAGTAGCAGGACCAGCAGCTGGCGGAGAAGGCGGAGACACTGAAGACGCTAAAAGTGAATTTGATGTAATTCTAAAAGACGCTGGGTCTCAAAAAGTTGCAGTTATTAAAGCTGTTAAAGAGATCACTTCTCTAGGACTAGGTGAAGCTAAAGCTATCGTTGATGGCGCACCTAAACCAGTAATAGAAAAAGCCTCTAAAGAAGATGCAGACAAGGCTAAGGCTTCTCTAGAAGAAGCTGGCGCTACAGTAGAACTAGCCTAGTATTCAACATATACTATCTACTTTAAATCACCCATTATTACCAATGGGTGATTTTGTTTTTTCCACAGTTTTCTAACAAAATTCCTTGGAATTTTGACTTGTTAGGATTTTCATGTTAGTTTTGAATGGAGATATAGTATATAAAAGAGAGACAAAGAAAGAGAAGGCCACTGCGAGATGCCAGATCTACCAGACAAACAAGCAAAGAGACTAAAAGCGTTAATCGAAGAAGCTGAAACATCTTTAGCTGCTGCTAAAGAATTACTTATCAGCTTGGTTGGTGACGACCCAGTTGTAACTAATTCTGTTAAAGAAGAAAACATTGGAAAAGTAATAGAAGGAGTTTTTGACGGCCAAAATATGGTTGGAGGAGACGGAAAAACCTATCCAGTACCAGCAAACTACGCCAGTAAATCCAAACTGGTTCAAGGTGATATTTTAAAATTAACAATCGCAGAAGATGGTTCATTCTTATACAAACAAATTGGACCAATCCCTAGAAGACAACTAGTTGGCAAGCTAGTTCAAAAAGAGGGGCATTACTATGTTGAAGTTGGAGACCGAGAATATAGAGTCTTACTTGCAAGTGTCACCTATTTTAAAGCTAAACCTGGTGATCAAGTAAGCATAAACGTACCAGAAGATACCTCAATAGAAGTTGAGTGGGCGGCACTAGAGGCAGCCCTTTAAGCCCTATGAGTCCTGAAGCTAATTTAGGAAAATCAAATCAAGAACAAAGTACAGTAAAAAAAATAGCTATTGTTGGTGCTGGTTTTATGGGTCTTTTTTTGGCTACTGATGCAGCTTTAACAGCGACATTAGACCTAGAGCCAGGTGATGCTATGCCTATTACAAGATCAATTATTGATAGCTACAATGATATTACTTTGGGTGAAGATTTCGAGTCTATAATAAAGCCTTTAAATGAAAATTACCATCAAACCAAAGAATTTTTAGGATCGTTAACTGATTAGTACTGCTTAGTTTATCGTTGTGCATTTAAACTTCATGTTTATCTTTTAGTTTGAGATAATATATTTAAGGTATGGGTAAAGCATTATATAGAAAATATAGATCTAAAAAACTTAATGAAGTTGTTGGACAAAAACATATTACTGATACGCTTGAAAAGGCACTAAAAAGTGGGTCAATAAGTCACGCTTACTTATTCACTGGCCCAAGAGGCGTAGGTAAAACTTCAATCGCTAGAATATTGGCGCATGAAATTAATGATATAAGCTATGATGATGAATCTATTCATCTAGACATTATTGAAATTGATGCGGCCAGCAATAGGCGTATTGATGAAATGAGAGACTTAAGAGATAAAGTACACATTGCTCCAACATCATCAAAATACAAGGTTTACATTATAGATGAAGTTCATATGCTTACCCGTGAAGCTTTCAACGCTTTATTAAAGACCCTTGAGGAACCTCCTGAACATGCAGTTTTTATACTAGCAACAACAGAAGCACATAAAGTACCTGACACAATAACAAGTCGTACCCAAAAATTCACCTTTAAACCGATTAGCCATGAGGATGCTGTCGGACATTTAAAAGTTATATCTGATAAAGAAAATATTAAAATAGATGACGAAGCTTTAAATCTAGTTGCAAAGCATGGTAATGGTAGCTTTAGGGATAGCATTAGTATTTTAGATCAACTATCAAACATTGGTAAATCAGATAGCATAGAATTGAGCCAAGTATCTGATCTACTGGGGATACCAGACGACGAAATTATAGATGACCTTATTAAGTTTACCGCAAACAACGATATTGCAAACCTACTAAATTCTATCAAAAAACTACAAGAAAAAGGTGTAGACCCTTCTCTAGCGGCTAGGATTTTAAGTTCTAAACTCAGAGAAGATATTCTAAATAACGAAAATTATATTTCTCAAAAAGAAACTATCTCTATACTAAAAGATCTTTTGCCTTACACGTACACCGCAAAAGATTACAGCGGCTTAGAACTATGCTTACTTGACGCTATGAACTTAAAAATTGACAAAAATAGTGAATCAAAGCTGTCTAACGAAAAATTAAACAATAAACGTAAGCAAGAAGTTGGCAATAAAGACCAAGAAAACAAACCGAGCAAAATCAAGCATGTAACTAAAGATAAGGAAATACCAACTGAAAAAAAATCTGAAAAAGAAAATATAAAAAAAACAATAAAAGAACTAAATCCAGAAAACTGGCAGTCACTTTTGGATAGCATGAAATCTGAACATAACACACTGTATGGAATCCTAAGAATGGCTGAATTTGAAAAAGAAAATGATAAAATAATACTAACTTTTAGTTTTGATTTCCATAAAAAAAAGATCGATTCTCCATCAAACAAATCGACTCTAACAAAATATATAAATGAGTTCTTTGGCAACACAGAGCTTAGAACTCTATCGAAAAAAAAGGCAGATAAACTCCCGAAAGAGTCAAATAAAAATAGTAACGAATCAATTTCAAATAAGACAATTGAAAACGTTAGCAATATTTTTGGAGATGCAGAACTGCTAGAATCTTAAGAGAGTAATTATGGCCAAAGAGAGCAACCAAAGCCCACCACAAAGCGTAGATGTTGAGACAAGTTTATTGGGTTCAATACTTATTGACCCAGATGCTATTGTTAAAGTTGCCGACATAGTTAACCCTATAGATTTTTATGATGATAGACACAGATTAATTTATGAAGCAAGCACAAGGTTATACGAGCAGCAAACACCAATTGACGTAATTACACTTAGCGAAGAGCTAAAATCAAACGGCAATTTACATGAAATTGGTGGCGCCTCATATCTTGTTGAACTAACAAATACTGTGCCAACGGCAACCCACGCAGAACAATATGCATCAATAATAGCCACCAAATCAATTAGAAGAAGATTAATTACAGCCAGTAATGAGATCGCTCAAATAGGATTTGATGAAAAAAGAAGCATAGCTGAATTGGTTGAAGAAGCTGAAACTAAGCTATTTGAAGTATCTCAAAGACATGTAAAAAATGACATTATCAGCATGGAGGACATACTTTCAGACAGTTTTGAAAGGCTTGACAGTCTGCATAAAGACAAAGGCACAATTAGAGGCATACCTACAGGATACAAAGACGTAGACGGCTTGCTAGCTGGACTTCAGAGAAGTGATCTAATAATACTAGCGGCAAGACCTTCTATGGGTAAGACAGCTTTAGCTTTAAACCTTGCTCAAAATATAGCAGTTGACTCCGACAACTCAGTACTTCTGTTTTCATTGGAAATGAGTAAAGAACAGCTAGTTGATAGATTACTGGCTTCCGAAGCAGGCGTAAATTCATGGAATCTAAGGACTGGAAATTTATCAGACAGTGACTTTGAGAAAATAGGTCATGCTATGGGTATGCTAAGTGAAGCACAGCTATACATTGATGACACCCCCGGAATCACTGTTAGCGAGCTAAGAACAAAAGCAAGAAGAGAAGCACATAAAAGAGAGCTGGGGTTAATCGTTGTGGATTATTTACAGTTAATGAGTGGTGGAGCGAAGTTTGGTGGTGACGGGAATAGAGTACAAGAAATTTCTGAGATATCACGGGGCTTGAAAGGTGTTGCCAGAGAATTGAACGTGCCAGTTATAGCTTTAAGCCAGTTAAGTCGTTCCGTTGAATCTAGAAGCCCACAAATTCCACAATTAGCCGACTTGAGAGAGTCTGGTTCTATTGAGCAAGACGCTGACGTCGTTGCTTTTATATATCGTGAAGACTACTACAATCCAGAGAGCGAAAGGCCAAATATTATGGATGTTTTGATAAAAAAACACAGAAACGGCCCTACAGGTAAGGTTGAGTTATATTTTGACAGGGAACGACAGAAAATTAAAAGTTTAGACACAAAGCACACTGATCAATTCAATAACTAAAATTCTGATATAATTGTGCTAATGAATAAAAAAATTCAAGACCTGCGAGATAAACTATTATCTTATTGTCGACTTGAATTATTTATAGTTTTACTTGTAATTATTGGATTTTTAGGTGTATTTTTGTTTATATCAAAAATCCCGCCTCAGGCTGCAGCCATTGAGCATTCTACAGCAGAATCCGCTAGGTCCTTAGAATCAATTTTTCAAAACCCGCTAAATGCTCCTTATAAAATCCTATCATTAGTCACTACTTATTTAAGTTCTACTATACTTATGCTCAGACTAGTTAGCTTTTTATTTTACGCAATGGCTTGCGTTGCAGTTTTTTATGCTATTAAGCATTGGCATTCCAAACAGGTAGCTATACTAACAATTTTAGTTTTTTCAACAAATTCAATTGTCTTAGCCACAGCTAGACTAGGTGCAACACTTGCAACTGTATTGGGGTGGTTTATTTTTGCAGCCTTACTTCTTTGGCAGCTACATAGTAAATCGAACAAAATTGTACCTATTATAGTTCTTGTTGGTCTTGCCGCTCTACTATATACACCCGGCGCTCTTTGGTTTTTCTTAATTTTAGCTATAGTTTACTGGAATAGATTTAAAAATCTGTTTAAAAATGTTAGAAGAAATGCATTATTAATCGGAAGTATTATTGCCTTAATCATAATCTCTCCGCTAGTAATTAGCTTTGTCAGAGATCCTCAAATTTTAAGATTCTGGTTATTACTCCCAGAGACTTTTAGTCTAGGTGACATCCCACGATCAATACTAAGAGTGCCGTCAGCATACATCTACAGAATGCCAGCTGAACCACTAATTAATGTAGGTCGCCTCCCTGTATTTGATTTATCTAGTGGCATCTTATTCTTAATAGGCCTGAATGCGTATAGAAAAAAAATTAAACTAGACAGAACCAGAGTGATGATAGGTATAGCCATAGTAGGAATAATTCTAGGAGGGCTGGGGCAAGAGTTTATCGCAATTATACTTATTCTACCTTTCGCTTTCAGCGTTGTCGCTGCTGGAATTGAATTCCTTTTGGATGAATGGAAAACCGTATTTCCAAAAAACCCTATTGCAATTAGCTTTGGAGTTTTGCTGATTACTTGTGTTGTTCTTTTTAGCTCATATTATCAATTAACAAGATTCCTAGTTGTATGGCCTCAAACTCCAGAAACTAGAGAGGTCTATAAATATCCAAGAATTATTCAATAGCACAGAGCATTTGATACAATAAATATAAAGCACTAAACGGAGGATGAAATGAGTAGGTTTGATCAGGCAAAAATGGTCATGAAAATGAAAAAAGTCCAGAAACAACTTCAAAAAGAAATTATTCGAGTAGAAGCTGGAGAAGGAGCAGTTGCTGTTGAAATAAATGGTGAGATGAAAATTAAAAAAATTCATATAGATCCAGATTTAATTGATACAGATGACATAGCTGAGTTAGAGAGATGGGTTGAAGAAGCAGTTAAATCTGCAATATCTCAAAGTCAAAAGCTTGCTGCTGAAAAAATGCAACCAATGATGGGTGCATTAGGAAATTTTGGCTAGTAAAAATTAGTAAGGATAAAATATAGTGTCTGCCTTACCTAAAGCTTTAGAGGAACTTATAGAAGCATTAAGCTATTTACCTGGTGTTGGTCCTAGAAGCGCAGAAAGATACGCTTATTTTTTGCTAAAAAATGATAAAAATAAAACTAAAAAATTATCAAAATCTTTGTCAGCCTTGCATAGTAGTGTGAAAAACTGTCCAAAAACCTTTGCTCTAATTAATTCTGATGATAAGGTTTCTGATCTTTACAGCGACAGCGATAGAAATAAGAGTATAGTTGCTCTAGTTGCAGATCCTTTCGATATAATTGCAATAGAAAAAACATCACTGTTTAAAGGTACGTATCACGTGTTAGGTGGCTTAATTTCACCAATAGATGGAATAGGTCCAGAACAGCTACACATACCTGAGCTAAAGAAACGTATCAAGCAAGATAAAGTACAGGAAATTATTCTTGCAACAAACGCAAGCGTTGAAGGTGAGACAACTGCGTTATATATACAGCAAGAACTTAGTGAGTTTAAATTAGAAATTACAAGATTAGCAAGAGGTTTACCGATAGGAGTTGACCTTGAGTATGCAGACCAAATAACCCTAGGTCGTGCTCTAGAAGGCCGTCAAAACTTATAACGCTGCTATAATATAAATATGAACAATTACCAAGAGGCAGATAAATTAATAGCTGATGCTAAGAATATTGTAGTTTTACAAGCAGACAATCCTGACGGCGACTCTCTTGGTAGCAGTCTAGCGTTAGAAGCAATTTTATCTGAGAAAGGTAAAAACGTGCATATGGTTTGTGCTGTCAATATTCCTGCATATTTACAGCACCTTAAGGGTTGGGCAAGAGTTCAGAATGACATCCCGAACCAATTCGATTTAAGTATTATTGTTGACACATCCACCGAATCTTTGTTTGAAAACTTTAACAAAAATGGATCTTTTGCCTGGGTAAAATCTAAACCGTGTATAGTCATTGACCACCATACAGAAACAGAAGGTCTTGAATTTGCCAGTACAAACATCAACGAAAAAGCAGCTGCAACTAGCGAGGTAATTTACCGGATGGCAAAAAAACTAAAATGGCCTTTGCCGATAGATGCATGTGAAATGATGACAGCCTCAATAATGAGCGATAGCTTGGGCTTAATTAGTGAATCTGCTTCAGCCGAAACTATCCGCGTCGTAGCAGACTTAGTAGAAGAAGGTGTATCATTAGCAAAACTTGATTCAAATAGACGTGAAACTATGCAAAAAGACCCAACCTTACTGAGCTATAAAGGAGAACTTTTGCAAAGAGTAAAGTATGACGATTCAGGAAAAATTGCATACGTAACTATACCTTGGAAAGAAATTGAAAAATATAGCCCACTTTATAATCCTTCAATGTTAGTTATGGACGACATAAGATTAGTCGAGGGCGTCGATTTAGTGATTGCTTATAAGACATATCCTGATGGCAAAATCACAGGTAAAATTAGATGTAACTATGGAAAAGGTATAGCTTCAAAATTAGCCGAAAATTTCGGAGGTGGAGGCCATCCCTATGCAAGCGGCTTTAAGATTACTAATAATACCAACTTAGAAGAGACAATAAAAAGTGTTAATTCTAAAGCCTTAGAGCTACTAGAAAAAATAGAGGACCAAAAAAGTGAAATTATTTAATACACTAAGCAGACAAAAAGAAGAGCTTAATCCTATAAAAAAAGGTGAAGTAAAATTCTACAATTGCGGATTAACTGTATATAGCCATCCACATATTGGAAATTGGGTAGGCTATATATATTGGGACGTATTGACTAGACTATTGGAATACAAAGGCTATAAAGTCATAAGAGTCCAGAATATTACAGATGTAGGCCATCTGGTTAGTGACGATGATGATGGTGAAGATAAAATGGAGAAAGGAGCGAGAAAAGAGGGTAAAACAGCCTGGCAAATAGCTGATAAATATATTGAGATAGCAAACGACGAAGCTTTTAATAAACTTAGCCTCGAAAGACCTAGACTAATTCGAGCGACTGACTGCATTGAAGAACAAATTGAGTTTGTAAAGAAACTTGAAATTAGTGGATTTACCTACAAAATTAAAGATGAGGGAGTATACTTTGACACTTCAAAGCTTAAGGATTATGGAAAATTAGCCAAATTAGACATTGAAGGGTTAGATGCAGGGTCAAGGGTAGCGATCAATGGCAAGAAATCGGTTACTGATTTTGCTTTGTGGAAATTCTCTCCAAAAGATAAAAAAAGAGACATGGAATGGGACAGTCCATGGGGTAAAGGATTTCCTGGGTGGCATTTAGAGTGCTCTGCAATTGCCATGTTAGGTTTAGGAGAGCAGATTGACATACATGCTGGCGGTACTGACCATATACCAGTTCATCATACTAATGAGATAGCGCAAACGGAAGCATTAACAGGCAAACCATTTTCAAAAATTTGGCTACACAATAATCATTTAAAAGTTGATGGTGGTAAAATGTCCAAATCTTTGGGAAATGTGTATACGATAAAAGATATTGAAAATAAAGGATTTTCCGTGGTGGCATTTAAGCTTTTAGTTTTATCAAAAAACTATAAAACTGAAGGTAACTTTACTTGGGAGATATTAGAATCATCTCAAAATAGATTGATCAACTGGCTAAGACAGTCTGATAAGATTTGGCAGATAGAAAATGATAGCTCAACGGATGTAATTGATGAAATTATTAATGCCTTATCAAACGATTTAGATACACCTGAAACATTATCGATTATAGATAAATACTTTTATTCCTTAGAAAAATATGGTAAGTCTGCAAATAAACAAGTTTTAGAAAGCATCGAAAAGTTACTTGGGGTTAAGTTAATATATAATGATCTTAATGATAGCCAGAAATTATTAATAAAAGATAGAAAAAAAGCTAGAGAAAATAAAAACTGGGAAAATTCTGACAAAATAAGAGCAAAACTACTTGAACAAGGTATAGCAATTGAAGACAGTCCAAATCATGGACAGATATGGTCCAAGGCTAGGCTTTAGACTTTTCTTCTGAGTTTGTATTTGTTTGATTTCTTTGTTCTATCTGGTCATCAAGCAACACCTTTGCACAGCCCAAAATTGGTATAGCTAAGAAACCTCCTAGGATACCTCCGATGCTGAATCCAACAACAGCTGCTATAAATACAAGCATTGGAGTTAATTCATTAACTTTAGCCTGTATATAAGGCTGTACGGTAGCATTCTCGATTTGCTGATATACGATAAAATAGATTAGCATAACAACTGCCATTGCAGGACTAACAAATAAAACTAGAAGAGTTACCAGAACAGCGCTTATTATTGCTCCGACAGTTGGTACTAGTCCAAATAAAAAGACAATGCTTGTTAACGCCAAAACATTTACTGAAACATTAAATAGTGTTGAGGTTATAACGAGTGTGACTAAAGCAAAAATCGATCCTATAAGCGCTACCAATACTTGACCATTAACGTAGCTTGTAATTACTTTGTACATTTTTGCAGCAATTATTTGATCATGTTTTCTACGATTTTTTGGTACGTACTTCCACAGAGTTCTTGTCCATTTTGGACCTTCAACTAACATCATGAAAGTCAGTACGAAAACCGTGATTATAGATACAACGTTTAAAAAAATCCTATTAGCTGTATTAATCACCGGCCCTTGTACTGAGCCAAGATTTCTAGACCAGTCATTTGCAAAATTATCTACTTGCTCTTGTAGTTCGTATTTACGAATTATACTTCCTATGGAGCTATCACCCTCAGAAAGCTCAGTTATGGTCAGAGGTAATTCATTAATGTAATCAGTAGTTTGACCAACTAAAGGGGGGACTATTAGGACTATGAACCCGAGTAACACAAGTGTGACGACACCGTATGAAATTGCTGTTGCTCTTATTCTGCTTTTGCTCTTCAGCTTATTAGATATGAAGGCAACAGCAGGGTTTAGGGCTATTGCTAGAAAGAATGATACAAAAATTAGTGTTAAAGGATGACGCAAACTATCAAATATACGTAAAAACAGAATAGTACCAAGTAAAAACAGCACAGCACGTAGCATGGTGTTATTAGATATAGTTATCTCAACCTGTTTTTTGTTGTCTAATCCAAACATAACAATAAGTATGAACTCTTTGTCGCTTTAGAGCAAGCTATATATAAGCATTTTTAAGCAGTTGGTCGGCAATGTTACTTACATCATACTTTTTAACACTATTGTGCTGTCTATAACCAGTTAATCTACCATTTTCTCCGTCTTCAATTAATTGCACCAATTTTTTAGAAAACTCAGTTATATCGTCTGGATTGAACAAGGTCTCGGGCCATTCTTCAAGCACACTTTTGTACCCGGGGTTATTACCACCAATAGTTATGCAGCTTCCCGCAGACATTGCTTCAACCAAAACTATACCGAAGCTCTCACCTCCAGTTGAAGGGAATACAGCAATATCTGCATTTGCCAAATACTGAGCCTTTTCTTCTTCACTAACAAAGCCAGGAAAAAGAATATTTAAATCGTTATGTTTACTCACAGTATTTAACTTTTTAAATAAGGGACCTTTACCACACATTGTTAGTTTAGCTTTTGATCTTATATCTTCTGGTATTAGAGAGAACGCCTTTACTAGCTGCTCAGCACCTTTTCGTTTATCAAACCTACCTACAAATACAATCTCTGTCTTATTTGATTTTTTCTTTTTATAGCGGCTATAAAAATTATAGTCAACAGGGTTTGGCAAAATATCACCGTCTATTTTATACCTACGATTCATAAATTCTTTAGCAGGTTTAGATACAGCGTAAACCTTATCTAAGCTTGTTAGAGATTTATTTGAAAGCTTACCAATTACATTTGTGCCATATTCTGAAGCTTTGTTATAAGGCAGGATATGAAATGTACCGACTTTCTTAATATTTTTAGGTGACATTTTTAAAACTCTACCTGATAAAAGTGGTGAGAATGGCATTTGAACATGTAAAACATCAAAGTCTATTTGAGAAAACATTTCTTTTATCTTTTTTGATGAAGCTTTTATAGGAGTCCTAACAGTGTTTCCGTTAAACTTCAAATTGACTAAGCTTCCTACAGAATGAACATTTTTAAGCTTTGAATCTTTAGTGTTGGCTACAATATAATGTACATCATGTCCTTGACGACGCAAGTGTTCACCAAGTGTAGTTACTGCCTGTTGAACGCCATCATTTTTATCCAAAGTATCGTCAAGTAAATATCCGATTGTCATATTATATAGATAACCAGTTTGAAATTTTATTTGCTAGTTCAGCTTCATGGCCATGAAATCCATGGTCTGCTTTATTCATTATAGTAAATTTGCTTTTTTCTGCTGAAATAGGATTATTAAATTTTTTTAATAGATTAATAGCTTCTTGAGTTCCACCAGCAGTATGGGTATACTCATCATTTTCGCCAAAAATAACATAAAGTGGAACTTCAACTTGAGAATACTCTTTAAAAAGTTTCTTTTTACCCAGTCTTTTTACAGTTGCTTCAAAATATGGAAAAATATTATATGGCTCGTTAGGATCTAAAATATCTTTCGCGGATTGAGCAGTAAAAGAATACACACCACTATATTTAGGCATGATTTTTGTTGGACTTGAATTATTAATATACTTGTCTGCAAGTTTAATAGCTTCAAAATATTTTTTTTCTCCTAGCTCTGAATAGTATATTCCGCAATCATCACCTGGACCTGCTAGGATATGTTTACTAAAGGGGCTAGTTTTTTTGGTAGATTCGTAGAGACATAGCTTATTAGCACCAGTGCTAAAGCCAAGACCATAAAACTTTTCAAATCCTTTATCCTTCAAATAATTAACTGCACCATCGATGTCTAATACACAATCGTTTATAAGTTCATAGTGAACACCTGACATAACTTTCTTTTCTTGTCCTGGCATACCAGAACCATGGATTATTAAACTTTTTTTATACCTAGCTCCACGATTATTCAATGCTAGTAAACTTATACCTTTTTTAGATAGACTTTCAGCTAAAGCGTTTATCAAGTTACCCTTATAAAACACACCTGAATCGCCGTTACCGTGAAGAAAAATTGCAACTTTTTTTGAACCAGCAGGACGTAATAGAAGTGCTGGTAACTCAAGATTATCTTCGCTAATTATTCTGACTAAAGAATTCGTTAAATTCATTTGATATTCCTCTTATACAACTTTTCGTACTTATCAACAACTTTTTCATAGTCAAACTGTTTAACATACTCTCTTGCCCAATCTTGCCATGCAGTTCTTAGCTGATCATCTTCTAGCATCAGCTGCAATCTTTCGGCATATCCTTTAGGGTCATTGCAATCAACCAATGAAAGTCTACCAGTATCTTGCATAACCCATTTGTAGCCATCGTTTGGATGAGCAACAATTGGAGCTTGCATAGCCATAGCTTCAACTAAAACAATCCCGAAACTTTCACCATACAAAGCAGGAGAAGTATAAACACCGCACTTACTGAGTAAGGACAGCTTTTTTTTATCGCTAATAAATCCAAGAAATTCTACATCATTAATATTTCTATTTTCTACATACTGTATTAAAGAATTTTTTAGCGGACCATCACCTGCAATTTTAAGCTTGGATTTTGGTTTTTTGGCTTTCAACTCTTCGAATGCTTTAAGTAGCTGGATAGTGCCCTTTCTTTTTTCTAGTCTACCAATAAATAAAATCATGTTTTTGTCACGTTTCATATCTCTAGCTTTGTAAGATTCTGGATTAAAGCCATTTGGTATATACTTAACTTTTTTCTTAGTATTTGGCCCAATCATATCAACAGCTGCTGGAGAAACAGCCGTAAATACGTCTATTGTGGGTAATATGGTTTTTAAATAAGTTTTAGGTATGCTTACCAAAGATTTACCGATCAGGTTACCAGGAACAGCTGCATGGAACGTCCCAACCCTCAGCGTGTTAGTCTTTTTTGCTCTTAAAAAAATTTGCCGTGCAGCAATAGGCACCATAGGTTCATGTACGTGGATCACATCAAATTTTTTTGATAACATTACATCAATAGATTTATTGTCAATTGTCATTGAAATGTCAGAACTTGTAGCACTAGGCAAGTTTAACCTTGCGGAAGAGCCCAAAAATATTACGTTTTTAGGCTTCTTTTTTGCGCGCTTGTTTGGTTTTGGTGTATATATAGTCACCTCATGGCCACGATTACTAAGAATTCTAGCCTGATTATCTACATGCTCTTGTACACCACCGGGCAAAAAAATGTTATATGGTGAAAAAATGGCTATTTTCATTTTGATAAGAGCTTTCTAATTCCTTTTGGCACAAAAGGGGCGGCATCTTTTTTAGAAGCAATAATACTTGGTGCATGATTGGGAAGCTTAGCTTCATAACCGATGAAATCATTAAATATGACTCTCATATGTTGCTCTACAACAAAGTTATCAAAATATTGATCACCCTTAACAGAAATATGGTGTACTGGTAAATCTATGTGTTTAGTGCAGTTATCTATCTTTAGCATTGTGTTTGCTGTAGACATGTATGTACGTACATCGTTTTCTCGCCACAAAACTACTTCGAATTCCATATTTTGTTTTTTTTGTTCTTCCGGCAAGTCCTTAAATTTATTTTTAGCATTGTGTGATTTGCCATAAAAAGCCCTTAACAAAGAAGGATGTAAACATACGTTATAGAAGAATGCAGAGGGAAGTTTTTTAGAAAAAAATGCACTTGCATATTTATAGAAGTTTAACCTGCTTTTTGAGAATGTATAGTCGCTATGATGTGAAAAGCCAACCATACTAACTAAAAAATCGACTTTTTTTATTAAATCAGGGTAGCGTTGAAGCATTCTTGTTGCTATAACAAATCCTAGTGACATACCAATAATAGTTACTCTTTTATTTCTATACTTCAGCTTTACGAACGTAGCTAAATAGTCTGCCAGATTATCGAGTGAAGGCTCCATATCAATGCTATAAAAACTGTCCATACCACCAAACCCAGGTAAGTCAGGCATGGTTACTTTTCCATATTTAGAAAACTCTTCTGCAATTCCATACATTCTCTCTATACTAGAATGATGCCCATATATCATTAGAATATTTTTTTTATCATTTGACTTTTTTGATGCAGGCAATACAAGCATCCGACCAGTTAAGCCATTAATGTTCAGTGGCTGTATATGCTCCTGCATATCAGCAATATTTTTAAATATATTCTGCATTGGATTTTTATACAATGAAATTTACTATAAGAGTACCTTATATATAGGATAAATGAAAGTAGCTAACACTTTAAGTAATTAAATTCTAATTATATAGAAGCTCTGATCCGACCCATACATACTCCCATGCTTCAGGATCTGGACCTTGAGCGTCGGCTTTAGGAGGGTAGCTAGGTATAAACCCAAATGTTTTTGCATTTTTATAGTTTTCTTTCTTTAACCAGGAGTTACATGTCGAATTCTCAAAATTATCAAAAGCAAAACCGGCACACAAGAAATCTAGAGTATAGCCTGTATGATGCTTTGAATATCCAGGTATTGAAGTTGTTATAAGCACTTTGTTTACAATATTATCGGCTTTTCCATTTGCTACATCATTAACCGACGCACCAGCGGCAGTAAGTCTGGAATTAAACAAATTCCTTTGATTCTCTACTGACCTATAACCTGACACTATACTCAGCTGATGTCCAGCCAAAGAAGCTTCTTTTTTTAATTTAAGCCATGGCTCAATAACTGCTTGCTGCACTGAGTATCCATCAATTGAAGACAACTCTATGCTTGGAGAGCTACGTAATCTATATCCTCTATCTTCAGCAATTTTTCTAATTCTAGTGTCAGCAATGTCATTCCCCGTAATGCGAGGCGGATTTTCAACTCTAGTCAGATTAGGCTGCAGTAGGTTGTCATAGAAAACCTTAAATTCATTATCTGTGAATATTCTCATTTCATTTTTTTTATCTTCAACAGTATCATCAATTTGTTTATTATTCGATGAAAACGAGCTATTAATGTCTACTTGTTCTGTATCATCTTTATTCAAAATGCTTAAAAACAACGTAAATAAAATCACAAAAACAAATACGGCAATGACTGGGATTAGTCTTTTTCTTTTTTTTGAAGACTTACCTTGCTTAAAACTTTTAGGGTCAACAACTCTCATATTACTTATGAGTATACCAGCATTTAATTGTTATAACTTACACAAAACTGCTATTATACAGCTAACGGTAAATAGATTTGATTATAAATATTAGGTGGGTAAATAGAAATGAAACAACTGCTTAAAAACCTTACTAAATCCTTGGAAGGGGAGATAAGTACTGACAATAAGGATCTAGAGTACTACTCAACTGATGGGGGTGTATTTGAGTTAACCCCAACAGCGATTGTTTACCCTATAGACACTAATGATGTTTCTAAATTAGTTAAAACTGTAGACAAATTCCATCAAAACGGAAATGACAAAATATCTTTAACTGCAAGGGGTAACGGAACAGATCAGGGTGGAGGACCAATTAATACAGGAATCATCGTGGACTTTATGAAGCACATGAATCAAATACTTGAAATCGGCGATGACTACGTTGTAGTTCAGCCTGGTTGTATGTACGGAAGGCTTCAAGACGAATTAAAAAGTAACGGTAGATATATTCCTTCATATCCAGCATCTATTGAAGTTTGCACAATAGGAGGAGCGGTTGCCAATAACGCTGCTGGAGAGAAAACTGTCAAATATGGTGCCACTAGAAAATACGTCGATGCTATTCAAGTAGTTCTTGCCGACGGTACAGTCACCTGGTTGCACGAAATGAACGATAAGCAACTTGAGCATAGAAAAAGCTTGCCCGGCTTAGAAGGTAGTATATTCAAGCAGCTAGACAAGCTCATCTCAGAAAATTACGAAACAATACATAATAATCATCCACACGTAACCAAAGAATCTGCTGGTTATGCACTATGGAAAGTGAAAAAGAATGGACATTTTAACGCTGCTGAAGTGATTGTAGGCTCACAAGGGACTCTATGTTTTGTAACTGCAATAAGGATGCGAACCATTGAGCTTCCAGACCCAAATAAGGTTTCTCTCCTTGTTAGCTACTACGACAGTATTCAAAAAGCAGGTGACGCAGCTAAAGAAATTCATGAACTAGATCCTAGTGCATTAGAGGTAGTAGACAGCAATTTAATTAATCTAGTAAATTCGCAAAAACCGGAGCTACTCAAAGGATTATTACCGGAGGATGGGCACATACCTGCTATTGTATTATTGGCAGAATTCGACAACCAAAATGATTCTGTGAGAAAACAAAAAGAAGTTGAAGCCAAAGAAATTATCCATAAATATGCTTATTCTTCTGTAGTAAAACACAAGCCAGAGCAAGAGATGCAAATGTGGAAACTGCGTAGATCAGCTGCCGCTGTCATGTGGACAATCCCCGGCAAGAAAAAAGCACTGCCAATAATTGAAGATGGTACTGTACCGCCACATAAGCTTACTGAATTTATTAAACGAGCATATGAAATATTTGAAAAATATGACTTAGAAATAGCAATTTGGGGTCACGCTGGAGATGCTGATTTACATATGCAGCCATTCATGGATCTTAGCAAAGCTGCAGACCGCAGAAAATTGTTTGCTATGACGGACGACTTCTACAAAATGGTGCATGAACTGGGCGGAACTGCTGCCGGAGAACATAATGATAGTCTTATGAGATCAGCATATAGACCTTTAATGTTTGGGCCTGAAATGGAGAAATTGTTTAACCAAGTAAAAGACATTTTTGATCCTGAAAATATGCTAAATCCACATAAAAAAGTTGGAGTTGATTTCAACTTTATTAAAAAACATTTAAGGCATGAATATTCTATTGAAAGTTTAGCTAAACTAGAAAGGCAGAAAGCTCAAGAAACAATTGATAGATAACAGCACTTACAAAGAGTTTGATTTATCGAGTGTTTCTTTTGTTCTAATATAGTTAGCTAAAAGCCCGAGTTTATATATTGAATAAATCATTAAAAGACTACCTATCCAGTTTAAATATAACGAAAGCTCTCTCAAAAAAGCTCCAGAAACAGCTCCAAAAGTAGCCAATAGCGGAGCAAGTAGGGAAGTGCCACAAGCCACGCATCCACCGCCAACTATTGCTAGTGCTAATCCGCCAAAACCGCTTTTTTTTGGCACATTTTTAAAACCTTGGTTTTTTATAGCAAAAGTAATGAGACTCAGATTAATACCAAACAAAATAGAAAAAACAACTAGGCCCAATGCTTGCAGGCTCTCATAAGTAGTAAATATGTCCTTATATACGCTCCAAAAAAAATTCAGTTTATCAGCAAAAGATATTGGAGCATCAACTACTATATACTTTACAAGGTCTAAGTTGAGAGACCAGAGTATAAAACTACTTGAAAGTATAGCTCCTGAAATAGCCAAAACAATATACGATGGCCGTTTGAATACTTTTAGTGCTCCAATTAGGCTTGCTTTACTAGTTAAAATCAGGCTGGATAATTTCATTTATTGAAGCTGTATATCTATTAATGTTTTAAATGTATTAAAGTTTTGCGGGCCTGTGATTACATGTCCACCGATTGTAAATGCAGGTGTTCCACTAATATCATCTTCTACTCCTAATAAAAGGTCCGCATCTATAAACTTGTTATACACACTAGATTCCAAGCAATCTTTAAATTTTTTTGTATCAGATATAGTGTCGGTCATAATTTCAACCAATTGGTCAGATGTTAGAACGTCTTCTATCTCAACTGAAAGCTGTCCTTGCTCATAGAAATTATCCCACATGAAGTCATACACCAAATCATGATACTCTGCGAACACAGATTGGTCATTAGCGCAGTAAGCCCCTCTAGCAGCACGACCAGAATCAGGACCAATAAATGGAAAATTCCTAAATTCTATATTAACTTGATTTCCATCTATATAAGTTTTTCTTATTTGCTCTCCAGCATTACGCTTGAATGAGTTACAAGAAGGACACTTAAAATCACCATACTCAACCAATGTAACTTTGGCATCAGGATCTCCGATTATAAGTTTTGGCTTATTTTCGCTATCGGCATCTATTTCAATACTTTCAATATCAGACAAATCTTTGGCTGTCGGAGTGTCACCAGGTGAATTATTCTTTGCCTCCGGGGCTGTAACCAAAAATAATATTAACAAACCTCCAAGAATCACTACAGACCAAAGTAACACTTTCATCATGTTAAGTATTTTAGCAATTACTAAAATTAATAGCAAATTGAATAACTTAACCATGTATAGTAAATATATGGATGAAAATTTTGAAAACTACGTTTCGGATGCATTAGATCATATCCCTAATGTATACACCGACAGAATGCAATCAGTTGCTGTACTAGTAGATGATTATCCTTCGCAAGAACAACGAGCAAAACTGGGCTTAAGAAAATGTGACGCCCTATTTGGCCTGTATGAAGGCGTGCCATTAACTAACCGTAACGGTAGCGTAATCTCAAAAGAACCTGACAAAATAACAATTTTTAAATACCCAATGATTGAAATGTTCCCAAAACAGAACGACTTAAAAAAACAGATTTATGAAACCTTGTGGCATGAGGTTGCTCATTATTTTGGCTTAAACCATCAGCAAATCCATAAAGCTAAAAATAATAAACATAGCTAGTTTAGCTATTTAAGACTGAGAATGAATGGTTCCAAGTATCATTCACGACTCCATACTCAATCCATAGCAGACATAGTGGCTCTAGCAAGCGACTTTTTTTAATGCCACCTATGTCTTGAATATCCTCCCAGCCAATCTCAATGAGTATCTGCTTAACAAAGGTTTTGGCTGATGAATTATTACCGCACAAAAACATCACAGGCTTGCCTTGTTTATACTTTGGATTAACCATATTTTTATGATTAATAATGTTCAGCGTTTTAATAACGTGACTATCAGAAAGTGTCTGCTGCACCATTTCTCCAGCGCTAATGTTATGGCCAACCGCTAGTTCCGGCGGTTTATCATCGTTAAATATCAACGGATTTGTTACATCTATGACTACTTTGCCTGATAATTCTGGTTTTATAACGGTCAGTACGTTATCAGACGCATTCCAAGCAACTGCTAATATTGCAAATTCACCGAAATCTGCTGATTCAGTGTAAGATCCAACTGATATTTTTTCTTTTGGATGTTTCTTGACCCAATGCAAATCTTTTTTATTTACATCCCTCGTACCAATCATTACATTATGTCCAAGTTCTATCAAACCTCTTGCCAAAGCCTGGCCAACGTCTCCAGAGCCAATTATCGATACCTTCATAGGCCTATTTTACGATACTTTTTTGATTTAGATTTGCTTATTTTTTTGGAAGACTTTTTTTCACTTGACTGTACAGGTGGGGACAGTCTTTTTTTATAGCTTGTCTTATCTGCGGCTGTAGAGCTCGCTAAGCCTGACTTAGACTTTATCCCATCGTACTTTTTTGCACCTTTTGCTAAATACTTGCTATACAAAATCAAAAGTAAGCCAATCAATGATACGCCAGCCGATACAGAAATTATGACTATATTTATTCTTGTAGTGAACTCATCTATTAATTGGTTTTGAATCGTGTTGCCACCACTAGATTTAAAACTGAAAAAGTCCGTATATCTTGGCAAGATATACCCGTAAAAGACTGTAAATCCTATTATTGCTAGACCATTTGCACTTAAGTCTCTCCCGAGTGCTCTAACTGCTTTCTTAAATGGTTTTCTTAACCTAATAAATACCAGCGCCGCAACGATAAAAAGAAAAATACTTAATGGAATACCTTTTTGTAAAACTCTAAAAGCTGAGGAAGCAACAGCTGTTTTTTCATAAAATTCCTTATCACTATCATCGTTGATTATGTTCTCTTGTGTAATAGAAGTATCTTCAAAAATTTCACTTGTATTTAAATCATTAATAATTTGGTTTTTAACAGCGTTAGGCTCAAAACCATAAGGCTTGCAGGTAACACTAAAAATATCTAGCTGTGTTGGTTGAGTTGTACATGCAGGTAATTTCTCAATCCTAGCTACAGCATATGTGCTGAGCGCTTCGACTAAGCTATTCTTTTGATTGTTTAAATCTATAGCAAACTTTATTTTTTCTTCGCTGCCATCAAGCCACATATATACACCATCTACCACCACCTCTGTATTTTTTTGCAAAAAGTCACTATTAAAGGTCGATTTAATGATTTTTTGAACTTCTGGATCGTCTAAAGGAATAGAGCTAACATTCTCACTTTGTGTATTTTCAGTATTTAGATCTATGATTGTCTGGATAAAGCTATCGTATACACCTGAATCTTCTAAGATGTTTTTCGCACTTTGACTGCTGCCAATTGTAAAAATAAAACTAAAAACAAAAATCACAAAAAAAACAGAAAGGTGTAGTGCTAGAGAGCTTAACCATCTGAAAAAACCATTAACAGTTTTCATGAGTTACATTATTACACATAATACGTAAATTGCACTTTCTCATTGCTAATTCCATAATTTAGTGTTTAATATACTATATGCCTTGTTTTGAAGAAGTGCCTTTTTATATAAATCCAGAAATATCTCATGGTATTGTTAGCAATTCACACGGTAGCGTACCGATTGCAGATTATCACTTTGATGGGGCATTAGTTGAAAATTTTATTTCTGACACATATACAACCAACCAAGATGATAATTTCAAAGTAGATATAACTTCTTTACTTAAGTTTTCTACTGGATTTAATGAAGAAAGCTATGGCAATAGTTTAGAAGATCAACTTTATTCTAATCCGGATTTTACTGATAAAGAAAATAGAAGCTTCGACTTTGGTCTAGTTACGACTTTAACGCCAGATTTTTTTGAGATTACTGGTTCTGAGTCACTGTTAACTAGAGCCTTGGGATCACAAGCAAGCAGCCTGTGGCATATAAAAAGCAGACTAGATAGGCCAGAAGATAGTGGATTTTCAAGTTATGATTTTGATACATTACTTGGTCATCACACGATTGCATTATCAGCTATTTATAAAGCTGCTTTGATGCAACCACAATCTGAGGCATGGAGTAAATCGACTCATCCAATAATTACTTTTGATGCTGAATTTCCACAAAAAGTCCCTAAATACGAACAAGTAAGCAAAGCAGTTGTCATCCAAGAAAAAGAGATTCCCAGAAGTGAATTAGATCAGTTTATTGGAATTGATAACGTAACTAATCAACTTAAAAAAATAGTTAAGCTCGCAAATACACCACTATTAGATCTAGATGAGTCAGGATTAGAGCCTATAAAATCAGTCATGCTCCATGGATCTCAAGGAGTTGGAAAAACTGAAGTAATTAGAGCTCTGAGTCATGATTTAGAGGCAGCTATAGTTGAGGTAAGTCTAGGGGATATAGAAGGCAAATATGTAGGAAGATGGGCAAGTAAAATAAATAACTTGTTCGAGGAGGCTTACGCTCGTAATTACAGGACATTATTGTTTTTTGATGAAGCAGATGGACTAACACGTTCGGGTAACGAAGAAGTCAATAGTAATATAACTGCAACTCTGAAAAAGCAACTAGAAAAAGTTAAGGAATACCCAAACGTATTTGTGGCATTCGCTACAAATCATCCTGATTTGATAGACGAACAAGTCAAATCAACTAAGAGAATACCACTACAAATCGGAATAGGCTTGCCTAGTGAGGAACAAAAAATATTAATTCTACGATCTTTACTAATAGATGAAAGTGGACTAGATCCTATGTCTATGGATACTTTTGAGCGTGCAGATGAAAGATTAGGTCGAATAGATTTTGATGAGATAAAAAAATCGATTGATGGCCTTGATTTAAGTCCTGGAGATTTAAAAGAGCTTTTAGCCCAAGTTAAAAGAGACAAATTCTTTAATTTAAGTGATGGCTATGATCTAGAAGAAGTAAACAACATTACTACAGAAGACTTGAAGAGAGCAATTTCAAATTTCAGAACATCTTGATTAATATTCTGCATAACTATTAACTGTTGTAATTATGAAATATTTCAAACAAAGCTTAATCTGTTAATTATATTCTTTACACCGTAATACTTCCTATATTTCATAATTTGTGGTAACTTCAAACTATAATTAAGGAGGACAATATATGATTGTTGCAGCAGCTGGGTTGATTATTCTCGGCGGATTTAGTGCATTGCTCGGATTTAAAATATTCCGAATCATGCTACCAATAATAGGTTTTATAACAGGAATTATGGTGGGTTTCAGTGGTGTGCAAGGTGTATTTGGAACAGGAGTTATTAGTTTATCTATAGCAATAATTATGGCGCTAGTAATTGGTACAATTATGGCAATATTATCTTTTATGTTCTTTGAAATAGCAGTAATAATCTTGGTTGGTATGCTGGGATCATCAATACTTGTATTTCTTGGTACAGCTCTTGGCTTAGAAGATGCTGGTTTCGTCATGGCTTTACTAGCAATATCGGGTTTCATAATAGGCATAGTAGCAGCTACAGCAGCTCCAATTTCTGGAGGTCTTGTAGTAGCATTAACTTCAATTTTAGGTGTAGGATTTATAATGGCAGGGGTTATGTTGGTAATTGGTGAAGTAAATCTTGACCAACTGGACAGCAACGGAATTATTCCTACTGTCACTTCAGTAGTAGATCAATCATTCTTGTGGCTAGTTGCTTGGTTGGGTGGAGCTTTAATTGCTATAAATTTCCAGGCTAATACATTGAAACTTGAATTCATGAATGATATGTATGCATTTGAGAGCAATAAGAAAAAATAATTTAATAGGAGATAAATCGTATGGCTACTAAAACTAATAAAAGAATCAACGGAGTAAAAACTTCAACTTGGGCGATGTTTCAGGGTGTGTTTTTCGGCATTTTAGGCTTAGGTGTGGCAATCTTGCACAGCCTAAGAACTACTGTGGAATACACGGAACAAACAAACAGTGTATTGAGTGGATTTGCATTTGGTTTAGCAACTGGAATAGTTAGTATTCTTGTCTTACCTTTGATCTACTTTGGATTTGGCTGGATAATTGGATACGTTCAAGGATTTATATTCAACGTTATTGCTGAAACATCTGGTGGTATTGTTGTCAGAATAGATAACGAATAAAATTAACCAATTATAAAAAATGCGGGTAGTAAATTTGCTGTCCGCTTTTTTATTGCTACAATAACCCTATTGGAGAATATATGGCTAGTAAAGTGAGTAAGTTTTTACCAGTAGTTGTGGCTTTATCGTTAGCCCAATTTATTATGACAATAGATACGACTATAATGAACGTGTCTATTCCGACTTTAGTTAATGACTTGGACACAACCGTAGACTTAGTACAATTAGCAATCACACTTTATGCTCTGGTGATGGCTTCGTTTATGCTCCTTGGAGGTAAACTTGGAGAGCTGTACGGTAGGCTGAAAATTTTTCGGATTGGCTTAGTAATTTATGGAATTGGTTCAGCTATCACAGCAATTGCACCGTCAATCGGTGTGTTGATTTTTGGATGGTCAATACTTGAAGGAATAGGCGCATCTATGATGATGCCTGCAATGATGTCTCTGATTTCTATTAATTTTTCAGGCAAAAAAAGGGTTTCAGCACTGGCTATTGTTGCTGGAGTTGCTGGCGCAGCAGCAGCGCTTGGGCCTATAGTAGGAGGTGCGCTATCTACGTATGCAACTTGGAGATATGCATTCGTTGGAGAGGTTGTGATCGCTCTAATCGCATTGGTAATGAGTAAAAATATTATGGACTCAAAGCAACTGTCCAAAGAAAAGCTTGATCTTAAAGGAGCTACAATGGCGGCGCTTGGATTGTGTGTAGCTGTACTAGGTGTTATGCAGGCGAGCACTTATGGCTGGATATTAGCAAAACAGCCATTAGTAATTGGTAGTTTTGAAATCGCTCCTTTTGGACTGTCTATAGTACCAATAATTTGTGGTTTCGGCTTTTTTGTCCTTTGGCTATTTTACAGAAATCAGATGTCAAACATTAAGCTTCGCGTACCTACATTAGTCGACGTAAGACTTCTAAGCAAAATAAGCTTGCGTAGCGGTCTAGTGGTAGTCATGGTTACTCAACTAGTGTTAGGTGGAACACTATTTATTATGCCGCTTTTCTTACAGCTTGTGCTCGGTTATAGTGCGATGGATACAGGTATCGCTATGCTGCCAATGTCTGTTGCTATAGTTGCAATATCCCTTTGCAGCAATTGGTTTGCTAAACGTTACAGCGCAATTAAATCAGTTAGGATGGGCCAATCTATTCTATTCCTGTCTCTAGTTGTATTGTTTATTAACGTTAGCAGTGACACTACCAATTCTGATCTTTTTCTTCCTTTTGCATTAATGGGTGTTGGGATAGGGCTTATATTGCCATTCATACAATCAATACTCCTCGGTTCTGCGAAAGATTCAGAATCCTCACAAGTGGCAGGGCTAAATTACACTGCTCAACAACTTGGGATGTCATTAGGTACAGCTGTCATAGGTACAATACTTCTATTCTCGCTAGGTAAAGGTTTTGTAACTGGGCTATCTTCAACCGACAGTTTTGATCAACAAAAGATAGAGCAGAACAGTATTCAAATCAGTAATGAGGTTGAGTTTGCAAGCAATGAACAACTGTCCACTGCATTAGATAGCTCAGACCTCAATCAAGAACAAAAACAAGATGTAATAACCATTAATGAAGACGCAAGGCTTAGAGCACTTAGAGCATCTGTCGCTGCAGCTGCAGTTATAGCATTAATTGGATTGATATCTTCAGGTAAAATAAAGGACTTTAAACTACCAAAAGGATAAACAATGAAAGATTACTCTATTCCAAGAAGCTCAATACCTTTAATTAAAATTGTCTTGATGACAATTTTTATGGGTGATTTTACGCTTGCAGTCTCATTCTTGTTAATAATATTTATTAGAGAGACTCTTCAGCTTGATACTACTTACGCGCTTCTTTATTGGTTAATATTCATTCTTAAAACAACATTAGTTTTGGTGTATGTTGGTTCTACTATGAAAAAATGGCTAGAGCAAACCTATATGGTAATGAATAATAAACTAATAATCTATACAAAATCGGCAACTTCGACCACCACAAGCTCTAACCTGAAAGACATTCAATCTGTAAGAGTCATACAAGACTCGCTTGGAAAGAAATTTGACTACGGAGATATAACTATTGAGCTGTCAAAGGCCGCCTACAAAGAGCAAGTTGAGCTAATAGGTGTATCTAACCCTAAAACAGTGGCCCGTAGTTTAGAAAAAGCAATGAAATAATATAGAAGTAAAAATCTGCCCAAAATAAAAAGGCAGATTATATGAATTTGTGTGTTTAGCTATAGTCTATGAATCAAAGTATTTATCAGCCTTGCTGTTAAACAAGAAATAAAGTATAAGACTAGAAAATACAACTGCCAATACTCCAGCAGCTCTTTGTTCTGAGTGTAGAGCTATCATAGCCCACAAACCAACCGCTAAGTTAAATGAAGCAATTACGGCGTATATCATCCGTACTATGTTGTTCGCGTGACCTAGAGCAGACGCGAATAGCATCTGTACAGTACCAATAACTACAGAAACAATACCTGCAGATAGTAGCTGGCTAGAGCTATGGAATGACTGCAGAATCAAAGCAGGGTCATTTCTGTCTAGTATTAAGAATATTCCACCTGCGATGTTTAAAGCTCCAGCAAGGAAGCCAAAAATCATTAGTAATGTTATACCGAAAGGACGGTTATCATTATTTTTTGCCATATTATTCTCCTGTTTAGTTTATCCCCACTCTTGGATAGATAGTACCACTTATTTGATTCTTTACAAATATCTTTGCAGTTAAGGTAAACTTAATAATAAGGATATGCAAAATAAATCTCTACTGACCCATATAAGGCAAAAGTTTTCTATCTTAGCCCCTTTAGCAGTGATACTTGGATTAGTTTTCGGGCTACAAACACTTACGAACTATGCAGAATTA
>JAUIKH010000042.1 GCA_030430915.1 bacterium
TTCCTTTAATTTCTTGGGTCGTTGGTTTTTACATAAAAAGAAGAAAAATATTATCTAATATAATCATTAGCGAATACCTGCCTCCACCAAATATCTCACCCCCAGAACTAGGTTATTTATATGACACTCGTGTAGGTAGTAAAGAAATTATCGCTTGTCTGCTAGATTTAGAAAATAGGTCTGTTATAAAACTAGAAAAATATAAAGATCAAATTATTTTAAAAATTAATAAAACTGGTAAATTTAGGCCATACGAAAGCTTCTTAATCTCAGAGTTTTCTAACAAACCTATAGAAAATTTATCTTTTCATTCATTAGAGTTTTCAAGACTACTGAGACAAGAATTAATTTCAAACGGCTATTTACATAGCAATTTTTTTATAACAGTACTTAAAAAGACTAGAACTTTTGTACTTATAATTTCAGTTCCTTTTATACTATTTATTTCCTATGCTTTTTATAATTCTGGTACGCCTATTTACATAATACCTTTTGTAGCGATTTTTATCGGTATAGCCTTTTCACCATACTTTTTTCTTACAGGTTTCATTGCCAA
This sequence comes from bacterium, assembly GCA_030430915.1. Lineage (GTDB taxonomy): Bacteria > Patescibacteriota > Saccharimonadia > Saccharimonadales > SZUA-47 > JAUIKH01. The sequence goes on from JAUIKH010000042.1 coordinate 557, forward strand.
CATTTTAAGCATAAAAATAGTTGGGCATAATTGGCTTAAGACTGAAAAGCTGGATAAAATCTGGCCTGAAATAGAAGGTTACAAAAAGTACGTTGAAGTAGTAGAGATTGAACGATTAAAATTTAAAAATCATCAAGACAAAGAAAACGCCATAAACATTGTGCAAGCTTATGCGGTAGCACTTGGTCTTGACACTGACTGGAAGTCTAGATTTATTACCTAGATAACAACAGCAAGCTTGATATATAATATGCTATAATTTGCCAGTGCTGGAGAGGTGCCCGAGTGGTTGAAGGGACTTGTCTTGAAAACAAGCAGGCCGGAAACGGTCTCGAGGGTTCGAATCCCTCTCTCTCCGCCAGAGAGGAGAAAGTCACCATTTATGGTGGCTTTTTGCTTTCTTTTGGAAAGTGATTTGAATCCTCGCGAGTGGTTCGCTAAATAGTCTGTTGCCCGATTTATTATTCGGCGCACAGATTATTTAGGTCCTTCTCATCCCTCTCTCTCCGCCAGAAGAAAAGGGACTAGGGTAAACCTAGTCACCTTTCTCTTTGTTGAGAAATTTGAACACACGTCGAGTAGCTATCGACTGTACAAGGATTTTCCTTGTACAGTAATTTAGGTTGTTGGTTTTCTATATATTTTTGGGTTTAATAAGCATCTGAGACAAGTCTACCCAGTTCTAAAAACTTATCTCTTTGTATTGAGTCTGGTATAGCTACAATTTCTCCTAGTTTAAGCAGTAAAGGAACATAATTTTTTTGCTCAAACGTATAGTCTTCTGCTTGACCATGCAACATAACGGGGGCACCAATAACTGGCTGTTCATTTATTTCGATTATGTCCGTTAAACTTGGTGTTCGCAACTCGCATAAATATCTTTCTTCTATACCGATAGAGCTACTTAAATTCATTCTAAATTTCGAATTTAGAGGAATTTTTTCTCCATTTATTACTAAATTACTGTATGCAGTATTACTTTTCGCCATTTATATATAATCTATTATTTTTGCATTTTAGTCAATTAGTTTTTTAAATTGTATTTCGTTCTTTTCTTGTCTTCATACATTAGCATATCTGCACGCTTCAATACATCCTCTGCAGATTCTCCTTCTTCAAGTATTGCAACCCCCGAACTTAAGCCAACTGATAAATCAGAATCTGCTAGCTCAATAGAGCTTACAGCTTCTTTCAATCTGTCTATCGCTTTTTTTGCCCCGAGCTCATCAATATCATTGTTCATAATTGCTACAAACTCATCACCCCCTAGTCTGCACACCACATCGTTTATCCGCGCATTGACTTTTAAAATATCTGCAAAACGTCTTAAAACTTCATCACCAATATCGTGTCCTAATTCATCATTTATTGCTTTAAATCCGTCTAAGTCCATGAAAACTACCGCTATAGCATTATCGGTATCACCCTGTAAGTCACTACTTCTTCTCTCGTATTGTCTTTGTGAGTTAAAATTGTTTACATACTTTTCCAAACCTTCCATTAAACCACTTCTATTTAGCAGTCCGGTCATTTCATCTATTTTATTTTGAAATTTTAATTTTTCGTTTTTTTCGTATAAAGTGCCGCCAGCTGCTAATAACCAGTCAATTTTGCTTGTCTTTTCTAGCATCAGTTCATAATTCTCTGCCGAGCGTATATATAACGAATTTGGTCTATCTTCACAGCTCAACTCATTCAAATAAGCAAGTTGTCTGGGTAAGCTAGCTAGCTGTTTATCGTATATGGCAATGTCTGTTGTTGTTTGCGTCACCCCTTCTGACATATTTTCTTGTACAGCATAAGAGCCGATTTGTCTCTTATTTAAACTATCTCTTGCAACCGTAGTGAATAATTGTTTTTCTGTTATATCTTCTTCCATAATTTTTTCCTTAAAAAATAAAATTGTCTGGTCAAAAAACCAGACAATAATTACATAGTTATAACTATTTAAAATCCGGTTTCGCTATTAGCTCCACACACTCCAAGCGACCAAATTACAGAGTGTAGTTCACAGCTTATTTATGACTAAACATAAGTCACTTTATATATTATAACACTTTTATAATTTATGTCGATTTTTATAGTTTTATTACTTCTTGTGACTCGGTGCCAGTAAAGTTATACTCATCAAATAGGATGTAGCTGGTGGGTTTAAATTTATACAAAATGTGATTATTTGTACCATTTTTGTAATTTTTCAAGAAACTCTTACCTTCATCATATTTATTTATGTAAAAACTCATAATATTTTCGATTACTATTACATCATCTACAGTTTCAGCCGTTCCTTCACTTTGCAAACCAATAACTGGTAGATTCTCTTTAATAACTACAGTTATAGCCACTTTTGGATTTTGCTTAATTTCCTTGCTATGCCTACGATCAGGCAAGCTAAGCCAATAGAGATTTAAATCTGAATCATTCACAAAATAAACACTACAAACCCAAGAATTACCATTTTCTGACGTAGCCAACTGCATAACTTTTTTTTCTTGCAAATATTGCTTAATTAGTTCTTTAGACATAAATTATTCAATCATCCTTAGTTCTTTAAGCTTTGCGCTAAACGAACTATCTTTAGTTAGTAGTTTATGAAATTCAGAATTATAGAAATCGAACAAAATTTTTGACCATAGTTCTTCATGTGCCCGAATCTTAGAATCATTTATTAAATGACGTGGATAAGAATACACCGGCTGTGGGCATATGTAGTAGTTCGCACCTCTGATATTAGCGTCGACTAAACGTTCGTCAAATGGGCCAACTTCCCACCTATCATAAGTTTCAGTAATCGCACTATCCGGATAACCCAACAAAATACCAAAAGCCATATAGTTAATGTTATCTTTGCTAAGATTCTCAAACTCTTTACTAGATTTTAATAAATTTTCTAACTTGTTCATCAACTTTTTCATGCTACTTTTTTCAAGTAAATCACTTTTTTCAACACTGCCTAAAAGCATAGTTTCTTCTAGCGTATGCTCTAGCCCTTCGTCGAAAACAATTTCATAGCTTGCACACGGTTCATTTGATACAGTTGTAGACACTAATGACTCGGATAGTACGATATCTGTAATACCTTTAAGTATCTCTATCGTCTCTGATATTTCATCTACCCAGTACTTCAGGGTATCTTTATCGTCATTCTCGTGATAGTAAACACCATCGCAGTAACCCCTTGCCCCACTGAGCGTAAGCACAGTATTAGGAGTTACTAAATATGCTAAGTTACTTACTTTAGTTTTCTGTAAAAGTTCTGCAAGTATCTCAATTGCTTTGCTGGCATTGGGTGTTCCGTTTTTATTAGACATAATTACATCTTACACGAATATACACACCAATAATTTAAAACATGAGAGAGACTAAATCTCTTACATTATGAAAATAGACGGAACACCTAACTATAAACAAGCACACCCAAAACAACTGCAGTATTAACCACCAATAATAGTATATTAAGTACAATAATTGGTCTTTCTTTATGTAAAATTCCATATAGCAACCATACCAATGAAAGAATTGTGTACGTTACCCAAGTTATCAGAGAAACATCATCCGCAGATTTACTAGACCAAATAGTGTACGCTTGCGGAACTGTCATTATTGGTCCAAGAATACTGGCTATATAGATTAGGTAATCAAATATTCCTTTTTGTTTCTTAATTGTTAGCATATATGACATTTTATATCATTAAGAACAACAAAACGAATCATCACATATTAGCAGCAATAAGTGTTACGATAATACTATGATTACTGAAAAAACAGCTTATCATGATTTGACTGTTGGGCTACGTGAGGTAATTGAAAACAAAAAGCTCGTAGAATATTGGAATTCATTAACAGATATACAGCGTAATGAATGGATCTGTTGGACAACAATAGCTAAACAAAATATCACGCGTGACAAGAGACTAAAACGTGCTACCGAGGAAATGCTAGAAGGCAAGAAAACACCTTGCTGCTGGCCTGGATGCCCTCACCGTAGACCTAAAGCTGCAAAGTTTTTTAAATAATAGTTTGGATGCTTAACTCATTAGATAACTTTCTTAGCCTTACTTTATAACTCTAGAAAGTAGACAACGAAGAATGGCGGAGAGAGGGATTCGGTCACTTTCAGCGACCCAAAAAACATCTATAAAAACAAGTTTTCGTAAGTTTATTCGTTTCCGAACTGCCATTGGCAGTTATCGTTCGAATACACAATATACCCCAATCTATAAATCTTTAAAAAAAATAGCTACCCTGTCAATAAATTGACTTTATTGTAAAAAAGTGCTATCATATAGCTTGTTAATAGCAAAAATAAACAGATGTCAGAAGCACTAGTAAAACCAGAGTCAGAACCTATACCTAATATCCCTAGAAGCAAGG
>JAUIKH010000011.1 GCA_030430915.1 bacterium
ATGCACCTAATGATGAATATTTGGTTTTAGTAAAAACGCATGGAAAGATAGTTGCTGAAATAGCACTAGAAATTGCAAACAGAATTGACAGTCGTATTAATTTAGATGTACTGGAATCAGCATGTTTACTACATGATATTGGTTCTTGTGTTTTTATCGAAGCTGCAAACAGTAATAAAGAATTCCAAAAGAGCTATCCAGGGCATGCAATACTAGGGGCTAAAATTTTGCAAGATGAAGGTGTGAGTGAAAGGGTTTGGAGAGCGGTAGAAACACACGTATTACTCGGTTTAAGTAAAGAAGAAATAGTAGAGCAAGGTATTGCGCTTCCATTTAAAAATTACTTTCCTGAAACTATCGAAGCTAGACTTTTATGCTATGCAGATAGATTTCATTCAAAACACCCTAGGTTTAATGATTTTGAGAAATTTAGTACTGGTTTGTTCGAAAGACTTCCTGAACAGGGCAAAAAGTTCAACGAATGGTCTAAAGAATTTGGAGTCCCTGATATTAAGGCACTTTCTAAGAAATACGGACATCCTATAAAATAATCTGTTAAAATGTTACAGATATGACGGCTCAAGAAATTCGGAAAGCTTATTTAGATTTTTTCAAAAAACGTGGACATGAGGTGATTCCACGAGCTTTATTAGTACCTCAAGGAGAGTCCACTGTTCTGTTTACTGGTTCAGGAATGCAGCCACTCATACCTTACTTATTAGGTGAAGAACATCCAAAAGGTGTACGACTAACAGATAGTCAGACTTGTCTACGGGCTGACGACATAGAGGAGATTGGTGACAACAGACATACAACATTTTTCGAAATGCTAGGTAACTGGTCACTGGGCGACTACTTTAAGCAAGAACAATTGCCGTGGTTTTTTGAGTTTTTGGTTGATGTAGTTGGATTGAATCCTGAAAAATTATATGTCACGGCTTTTAGTGGTGAGAGCGAATTTGGCTTACCAAAAGATGAGGTCAGCGCTAAGTTGTGGCAAAAGATGTTTGAAGAAAAAAGTATCAAGGCCAATATTGTTGATATGGGTAGTGAAGCAGATGGCTATAAAAGAGGAATGAAGCAAGATGAGCGTATATTTTACTACGACGGTAGTAAAAACTGGTGGGCTCCTGAGGGCAAACCAGGCGACATGAGTGTAGGTCAACCAGGTGGACCAGATAGTGAAGTATTTTTTGAAATATCTGGGATTGAGCATAATCCGGAATTCGGTGAAAACTGCCATCCAAATTGTGACTGCGGAAGATTTATCGAGATTGGAAACTCTGTTTTTATGGAGTATTTGCGTTCAGCTGATGGATTTGAAAAATTGCCAAAGCAGAATGTAGATTTTGGCGGTGGCTTAGAGAGAATTGCACAAGCTTCAATAGATAGTGACGATATGTTTAAGATTAGCTTGCTCTGGCCGATTATTGAAAAGCTAGAAAAATTGTCTAAAACAAACTATGAAGATAAAACAGAAGATATGCGGGTAATTGCTGACCACCTGAGGGGTGCCATGTTTTTAGCAGTTGACGGGGTTAAGCCGAGTAATAAAGCACAAGGGTATGTCATGCGCAGACTGATGCGTCGGGCTATCTTAAAAGCTTTTAACTTAGGAGTTGAGCAAAATTTTGTGCAAGAAATTGCACCTGTTATTGCTGAGCTCTATCGAGATGACTTCCCTGAGTTGCTAGAAAACGAGCAGAAAGTAATTGACATTTTAATCAAAGAAGAAAAAGCTTTTAAACAAACACTGCGTAAGGGTCTACGGGAGTTTGAAAAACTTACCCCCGACGGGCTAACTGGAGAAGAGATTTTCAAACTGTATGATACTTATGGATTTCCAGTTGAACTTAGCACAGAAGAAGCGATGAAAAGGGGAGTTGAACTACACGATAATTGGCAAAAGGATTTCGATACTAAAATGGCAGAACAGCGTGAACGATCACAAACAGCAGCCAAAGGTACATTTAAAGGCGGACTTGGTGGACAAACACTTCAGCATAAGAAATACCACACAGCTACTCATTTAATGTACCAAGCACTACGAGATGTACTAGGTGATCACGTAATTCAACATGGTTCTAATATCACAGAAGAGCGTCTAAGGTTTGATTTTTCACATACTGAGAAAATGACAGATGATCAAATTAAAAAAGTCGAAAATATTGTAAATGATCAAATATCAAAAGATTTAAAAATAACTTGGCAAGAATATCCAACAGAAGAAGCAACAGGAAAATTAGGCGCACTTGGCCAATTTGGGGACAGATACGGCGATACAGTAAAGGTCTACAGCATGCAATCTAATGATGAAGAAAAGCCGTTCAGCTTTGAAATATGTGGTGGTCCACATGTTGAACATAGTTTGCAATTATTTGAAGAAGATAAAAAGTTCAAGATTGTTAAAGAGCAGAGTTCAAGTGCTGGGATTCGTAGAATCAAAGCAGTACTTAAATAGATTCTATTTCGCGTTCTTAAATAATTTCACAGATACAACATGTAAAATAAGCCCGTATTTCGTGCTACAATAAAACGGATATGCTAACTCAGTTAAAAAAGCTTAAATCTTCGGCCTCCGAAGGATTAACTAGGCGCATGGGCAAGAAGTCTGGACGTTATGTTGTTGCTTTAGATATTGGTACTGAAAATGTAAAGGCGCTCGTAGGTAAAATAACAGATGATGAAGTTGAAATTGTAGGGGTAGGAAGGGCACGTCAAGGGCTAGCTGACATGCAGGCTGGTGCAATCTCAGACATTGCTTCAGTGACAGCAAATTGTAATGAAGCCTTAGCAATAGCTGAAAAACAAGCCGGTGTTAGCGCTAGAGCAGTAGTAATTGGTATTGCAGGCGAGCTAGTAAAGGGCACAACTATAAATGTAAAAGTCCAAAGAAAGAACTCTAAAAAACCACTAGAAATCCCTGAAGTTGAGAGAATTATTGAGCTGGTTCAAAAAAGAGCTTTTGAAAAAGCCAAAAATCAAATCACTGAAGAACTTGGCGGTAAAGATGTAGATATTCAGCTGGTTAACAGTGCTTTGGTGCGCATGGAAATAGACGGGTACACCGTAACAAATCCAGTTGGATTTCAAGGTAAGGAAGTCACAGTTCAACTATACACAGCTTTCGCGCCCATGATTCACATCGGAGCTCTAGAACAAGTGGCAAATCAACTAGACATGGACTTGTTAGCAGTGGCTGCAGAACCGTTTGCAGTTGCGCGGTCAGTATTAGGTGATTCCGAGGATTCAATACTTAGTGCAATTTTGATGGATATTGGTGGAGGTACAACGGATATTGCCGTACTAAATGAAGGTGGTGTACAAGGAACTAAAATGTTTGGTATAGGTGGACGAGCCTTTACGAGAAGTATCGAACGTGATCTAGAAGTGGATTTTCCAGCAGCAGAAAGGTTGAAAATTGGCTTAAGTGATGGTGGTGCACCAACCACTCAGATAAGTAAAATAGAAAAAGCTTTGGATAAAACTACAAAAGTTTGGCGCTCAGGCGTTGAACTGGCACTATCAGAGTTTACAGGCTTGGATCATCTGCCACATCACTTACTATTGTGTGGAGGTGGTGCTAGCTTAGAACTATTAACTAAAGAACTTCAGGAGAGCGACTGGTATAGATCGCTACCATTTTCTAGAAAGCCAAGTATTAGATTTATAACACCAGAAGCCGTTGTTGGTATAAATGACACAACTGAAAAAATCTCAGACCACACCTACATTACTGCTATGGGTTTGTTAAGGGTTGGACTTGATACAATAGTACAAACAGATGGAGCTGAAGAAAGCGAAACGATTAATAGTAAAATTAATCGGATGCTCAGGATTTAATAATGACTATGACAAAAGAAACGATTTATATAGAGGCTGATGACGAGATTACATCTGTTATTGATAAAGTTACGTCTTCTAAAAAGAAGATAGTGGCTGTTGTATTACCGAAAAGAGCAACAGTATTTCAAAGCGTAGTTAATATGAAACTTCTAAAGAAAGCGTCAGCTGATGCCAAGAAAAACCTAGTGTTGATTAGCTCGGAAACCGCAATTAAATCTATAGCCGCTGTTGCAGGAGTTCATATAGCAAAAACTCTTAACTCCAAGCCAGTAGTTCCTAAAAAACCAAAAGCTCAATCTGCGGAGACCATAACAACCGAAGAACTAGAAGAAGAATCAAGTGATGATTCTGAAAGTGAGATCGATAAAAAACCAATAGTAGCTGCGGGCGCGGCTGCAACAACAGCAGCAGCTGTCCTATCGGATACTGAGGCCGCCAATTCAATGCCTAATAAATCTGAAAATGAAGAATCAATCGAAATAGACAACACGGACGAAGGATTATCAAAAAGTACTAAAGATGGGGACTTGAATAATAAAAAAGATGACAAAAAATCCAAAAAAGACAAGAAAAAAACATTAAAAATACCTGACTTTTCAAGTTTCAAACTACGAATGGCTCTTGTGATTGGCGTCATTGTGTTCTTGATTGTTGGATGGGTCTTTGCATTTGTAATTTTGCCTAAAGCTACAATAACCCTTAATACTGATACTAGTAGAATTGATGTTTCAACTGAGTTCGTTGCTGTTGTCGGCGAAGAAGAACTGAATGTAGACGAAGGTCTGGTGCCTGCCCAGAAAGCCGAAGTCAATAAAGAAAACTCCGTTACAGTGCCTGCGACCGGCGAACAAGATAAAGGTGAAAAGGCTTCAGGAATAGTTACCCTAACTAACTGCAACAAAAATAGCGTGACTGTTTCGGCTGGAACAGGGTTTAGCTCCAGCGGCAAAACATTTGTATCTTCAGAAGCTGTAACACTAGGACCAGGACTATTCATTGGTAATGAGTGTGTTAGTGGTGACTTTCCAAATGTTGGTCAGTATGTAAAGGACGTGGATGTAATTGCAGCAGAACCTGGAGAATCCTATAACGTTAATGCTGGATCATTCAGCTCAAGCATTAGCGGTGTCAGTGCCTACGGCTCTAAGATGACAGGCGGAACTACAAATCTAGTAAAAGTTGTCAGTAGCGAAGATGTAAAAAGTGCTAATGACCAGCTAGCAGGCACAGATTCAGCAGAAGCTGTAAACGAGCTTAAATCACAGTTAGGTGATTTAGAGCTGCAAGCATTGGAAGAGACACTACAAGTTTCAGAGCAAACAACTACCCCATCTGCTGCCGAAGGTGATGAGGCAGAAGAATTAACTGTAAAAGGCTCAACTACGTACATAATGCTCGGCGTAAAAAGTGAAGATTTGTCAGAAATTTTAAACAAAAAGTTAGCCGAGGAGCTAGGTGATATTCAAGATAAAAATATTCGCTCAAATGGACTAGATAAAGCTGTCTATACGCTAATAAACAAAACCTCAGATGATAACCAGACTTTATCAATGAAAACGGTTTCTACTATTGGACCAGAATTTAATGAAGAAGAAATCAAAAAAGAGGTGGCTGGTCAAAAAAGAGGCGACATAGAAAAGATGCTGGAATCCAGAGATGGAGTAAGGTCTGTAAGTGTTGAGTATAGTCCGATGTGGGTATTCAGTACGCCTAGTGATCCTGATAAAATAACCATAGTTATTAATGAGTCAGAAAACTAAACTAGACGGTGATTTAATTGGGCTTGATCTAGGTAAAGTCCGTACTGGTACTGCACGTATAAATACAAACGCAAAAATTTATGAGCCCTTGAAAGATCTAGATACCCAGGCAGATCTAATAGGGGATTTAGCAAACTTAATCAAAGACAATAAAGCTTTAGCCGTAGTAGTTGGAGTACCTAGAGGTTTAAATGGTCAGACTACAAACCAAACTTTATGGGTTCAGTCATTGATCGTAGAACTTGAGAACAGTCTTGAGGTTCCAATATTTACAATTGACGAAGCAGGAACAACTAAAGAAGCAGAAAATATTGCTAAGCAAGGACAGAGTATTGACGGGGTAGCTGCAGGAATAATGCTACATGATTTTCTAGAAGAAGTTAGGTTAGGGAGAGTTAAAAATGTCAGTCTTTAGACATCAAGAAAAACCTCGTAGAGTTAGAAAATTTATAGTGCGATCTTTGATTATTATATTTCTGGCCTTATTTGCAGTCATAGCGCTAGGTATGTGGTGGTATAACGGGAGCATTAAGCCAGTAGATCCAGAAAACACGACAGAACAGATCATTACAGTTAATATTGGCGACAATGAAGCAACCGTCAGCAATAACCTAGAGGATAAAGGACTAATCAAGTCAGCATTAGCCTATCAGCTATATGTAAAAAAATCAGGGCTAGAAGGCAAAATGCAGGCCGGTGGGTATAAGATTAGTCCATCAATGCCTGTTTCTGAAATAGCAGACAAAATTACAAATGGAGATATTTCTGTTGATTTAATCACTATCCTACCTGCACAGCGTCTTGATCAGATTAAAGAGACTTTTGCTGAGAAAGGTTATAGCGAAGATGAGATTAATAAGGCCCTAGATCCATCTACATACAGTGAACATCCTGCATTAGCTGATAAACCCGTGATGGCTACATTAGAGGGCTACCTATATCCAGAGAGTTTTCAATGGACTTTAACAACTCCTCTAGAAACGGTGGTCAGTGCTTCACTGGATGAAATGGCGTTACTTTTGAGTGACCAGATGAAACAGCAGCTTGCAGTTCAAGAATTAAAACCTCACGAAGCCGTTATATTGGCTTCAATTGTTGAGAGAGAGGTGGATAATCCTGAAGACAGAACTAAAGTCGCTCAAGTATTCCTTAAGCGCTTAAGGGAGGGCATGCCACTAGGTAGCGACCCTACAGCGCTATATGGAGCTTTGCTGTTTGGCATAGAGCCATCAGTTAGCGCTGATACGCCATACAATACTAGGCTTTATGAAGGGCTACCACCAGGCCCAATTAACAACATAAGCGCAGAGTCATTAAAAGCCGTCGCTTCACCAGCAGGAACAGATTATCTGTATTTTGTATCAGGAGATGATGGTAATACCTACTTCTCTAATACACTAGAGGAGCACGAGGCTCTAACAGCCCAGCACTGCATAGAATTATGCAGTAGTTATTAAGCTAATACTTATTGACAAAAGACCGCAAATTTTGCTATAATACGTGCTAGTATTTTCTGCTCTGATAGGAGTTAAATATTAGAAAATACAGCGCCCTGCGAGGAATAAATAACAAAAATTACAAGAATTTAACAATTTTTGCAAATGTAATTTAATTCAGGGTGAAGACGCACCTATAGATAAGTCCCGGCGTCAATAACTTTAAGGAGAAAACCATTCGTACGTCATTGCAGTCACAACTAGCCGATTCATCGTTGGCTAAGACAACTACTAATGTCACGGAAAATATCAATAAGAAAGTGAAGCGCAGCTTATTTAGAAGCAAGCGTAGAGCTGTTAGATATGGATTACTAGCTAGTAACCTAGTGCTAGTTGCCCTTATAGTTGGATTTATTATTACAACCAGAAACTCTGAAACAACAGGAGTTCCTTTACTGAATTTAACTTCGGACAAAGAAATCACAGATCCGCTTGATGAACTATCTGGAGCAGATATTGCAGTTAATGTCGCCTTAATGACAGGATTACCTCAAACGACAGCCGTAGTTAATCATGCAGATTCAGCTAGTGTTCAAGACGAATTAGTACAAAGTGGTTCACAATCTGTCGCAAAACCTCAAATATTAACTACTGATTTAAAATCTAAAAATGACATAAAAACCTATGTTGTTGCAGAAGGTGACACTGTAGATAGCTTGTCTCAAAAGTTCGGAGTTAGCGCATCAAGCATTAAGTGGTCAAACAGTCTAAGCAGTAACGAACTAGAAGTGGGTAAGGAACTAACAATTCCACCTGTTGATGGGGTTATTTATACAGTTAAAGATGGTGATACGGCAGCTGCTCTAGCCAGAGCTTATAGTAGCGACGAGTCTAGGATAATTGCATTTAACGATGCAGAAATTGACGGACTAGTTGTAGGTGAACAGATTTTAATACCTGATGGGCAAAAACCTACTCCTGTTGCCGCAAGAGTTGTGGGAGCGGCAACTGGTTTTAGATTTGGATCAAGTCCTGTATACGGATACAACGGGTATGATTATGGATACTGTACTTGGTACGCAGCAAACCGAAGAGCTGCGGTAGGTAAGCCAATACCAGCAAATCTTGGTAATGCAAGTACATGGAAAATAAGATCGCAGTATGCTGGAATTGCTACAGGTTCAGCTCCTCAAGCACATGCAGTTATCTGGACTCCTCCTCGTGATTATTATGGTCACGTTGGGTTTGTTGAAGAAGTCTACCCTGATGGTAGTGTATTAGTTAGCGAAATGAACACTCGTGGATGGGGTGTTATGTCCACCAAAGTACTTACACCAGCTCAAGCCGCTGGCTACCAGTATATTTATTAATTAACTAAAGAAAGTTTAATCTATGTTATCAATAACATAGATACATTGCGGCAACTCCTATATACTAATTCTATATGTTTGTGGATTCAGCAAAAGTTGAGGTTAAGGCCGGTGATGGCGGAAATGGCATAGTTAGTTTTCGTCGAGAACGCTATATCTCCAAGGGTGGTCCAGATGGCGGCGATGGTGGCGATGGTGGTGATGTTGTATTTGTAGCTAGCTTTAATAATAATACTCTGGCTAATTTCAGGCACAATAAAGAACTCAAAGCTCAAAATGGTAAAAATGGTGCTAAGGCGAATCGCCATGGTAAATCAGGCGAAGATCTAGAAGTGTCTGTACCAGTTGGTACGCAAGTTAAGATAGCTGGAAAGTTAGTCGCTGACTTAACGAATGACGGACAGAAAGAAGTGATTGCCAAAGGAGGTAAGGGTGGGTTTGGTAATGCTCATTTTACCAGCAGTGTCAGACAGGCTCCTAAAATAGCTGAAAAAGGTGATCCAGGAGAAGAGTTTGAAGCAGAGCTTGAATTAAAGATAATTGCTGATGTTGGGCTTGTTGGCCTGCCTAATGCAGGGAAAAGTACATTTTTATCCAAAGTTAGCGCGGCTAAGCCGAAAATTGCTAACTATCCATTCACAACACTAAACCCTCATCTAGGGGTTGCTAAAGTAGCCAAAAACAAAGAGTTATTAATTGCAGATATTCCAGGTTTAATTGACGGTGCAAGCACTGGCAAAGGATTAGGTGATGAATTCTTGCGGCATGTTGAGAGAACGAAAGTTATTTTACACATGATTGATGTGTATTCTGAAGATGTTTCAAGAGATTACAAAGTTATTCAGAAGGAATTAAAAAATTATAAAATAGATTTAAGCAAAAAACTACAGGTGGTGGCTTTAAGTAAAATAGAAGGTTTAGACAAAGACATAGTTGAAGATCAAATAAAAAATTTAAAAAAAGTAGTAAAAAATAACCAAGTATATCCATTCTCATCCTTAAGTGGTGAAGGTCGTGATGATGTACTGTATAAGCTATTTGATATTGTAAAGAAGCAAGAATCTAAGGTCGAAAAAACTGAAAAAAGTAGTTTACCTGTAATTACAGCCAAAGATAGCCCAGAAAAATGGTCTGTAAATCTCAAGAAAAACAAAGTTATTATCACGGGTCAAAAAATTGAGCGATTTGCTAATAGAACCGACTTCGAGAGTGAGGATGGTGTCAGGAGGCTTAGAGATATAATGCACAAAATGGGTATACTTAAAGAACTTGAATCAAAAAATATAGATTTAGAGACAAAAATATATTTTGGTGAAAATAGAGAAGACTACATTGAGTACTAGCTCATCTAGAAATAGAGTTAGTGTGGCAATATTTAATAAGAAACCAATGATTGGTTCTTGGCTAGTTGAGGCGCAAAAGCACGCAATAAGCAAAAAGTCGCCGCTAGTTTGTCTAATTTGCATAGAACAAACTGATGTTTTTAGAGAAGAAATAAAAAATCTTAAAGCTTTAGAGTCTGAGTTGTCTAATAAAAATATAAGTCTGGTAGTGCTAATAGATAAAAGCCGCAGAAAGCTTGAGTCTGCAATATCAGGCTTAAAACCAATAAAAGTTTTCAGTCAGCCTGAAAATTCTGGAGCCTCCACTCTTTTAGTGCATCCCATTTCATGGGGTGGTTCGTTGTTAAAAATAGATGACTTGCTAAAGTTAGATGACAAAACTTTGTGTATATAAAATTTGCAAATGATAGACTGTAGTTAGTGAGTAGTTTTTATTTTTACGATCTTGAGACGTCAAGCGGGAGTCCAAAGAATGGCCGTATTATGCAATTTGCTGGCCAAAGAACGGATGAAAAATTGCAGCCTATAGGTGATGCAGATAACATTTTGATTAAGTTGAGTGATGATGTTGTGCCGGAGCCAGATGCAATTTTGGTTCACGGTATAACACCACAAAAAACATTGTCTGATGGCATCACAGAGGTAGAATTTCTAAAATATTTTCATGAGCGTGTTGCTATGCCAGACACAATTTTTATCGGATACAACAATATTAGATTTGATGATGAATTTACTCGTCGTATCTGTTACAGAAATTTTTACGATCCTTATCAGTGGCATTGGAAAGACGGGAGAAGTAGGTGGGATTTATTGGACGCCATTAGGATGATGAGGGCTTTAAGACCTGACGGGTTGAACTGGCCAATAGTGGATGATAAACCCACAGTAAGGCTGGAGTTAATGGCTAAAGAAAACGGACTATCACACGAGAATGCTCACGATGCTCTGAGCGACGTAATAGCGTTGATAGAGCTAGCTCAAAAGTATCACAAGTATCAACCAAAACTTTTTGAATATTTATTGAACATGAGAGACAAAAGAAGTGTTGCTAATCTAGTCGAAAAAGGTGATCCATTCGTCTATACTTCAGGTAGATATAATAGTGAAAATGAAAAAACGACTGTGGTGCAAACTTTGTTCAAGCACCCCAGGAGAGAATCAGGAATAGTCTATGATCTCAGAGAAGATCCAAGTAAATGGGTAACAAAAACCCCAGAAGAACTTGCTAAGCACTGGCAAGCCCGATTTAATGAAGATATTGAGAAACTGCCAGTTAAAACTTTGCAATACAACAGATGTCCAGCAATAGCCCCAACAAGTGTCTTAGACAAGGAATCAAAAAAGCGGATAAAACTTGAAGTAAATGTAATAAATAAAAATCAAAAATTACTACTAGAATCTTCAGAACTAATTGAAAACATTAAGTTAGCTCTGGATATTCTTGAAAAGGAGCAACAGACAAGGTTGCCAGTAAGCGAAAGTGTTGATGAGCAGATTTATGATGGATTTTGGCAGCCAGCTGATCATAAAGAACTAACACAAGTCAGAAAGTCTGACCCTAGCAAGCTTTCAGAGCTTGCTACAACATTAAAAAATAAGAGAATTCGAGAAATGATTCCTTTGTATAAGGCAAGAAATTTTCCGAAGAATTTAACAGTTGAAGAAAAAAAATGGTGGGAAGACCATAGGTACAAATTACTAGTTGCGTCTGGTGAAGCTAGTCCTATAAACAAGGCACTGAAGCGAATTCGAGATATTGATAAAACAAGGAAACTAAATAAGAACGAAAATTATCTTATTGAAGAACTTAGACTTTACTTGGAGTCTATTTTGCCTGAGTCTTTAAGCGATTAATAGTATTTTCAATTTTAGAGTTTAGCTCATAGAAAATAGTTTTGTACTCTATAGTTTTTCTACGTTTGTCAGCTTTTTTTATCTGTTCTTCTTTGTATAGTAGATTTGCAAGATAAAGAACAGCAAAAATTGACATAATAGCTGCAAAGAACCCGAAGTTTATTTGTATGTTAGTCCCAGGTACATACCCAAGGACAAGTAGTTGCATCATGTAAAGCCACCTTATCTAACTTTGCGCTTATGTTAACATAAAACTAATAAAAAAGCAAGTTATTTTTCAATATCTTTGTATTTGTACGAGCCAGGCCTAATTTTTTTATCTAACCATGTAATTCTGTTTCTATTCATCATGAAGACTGTAGTAGATCCAGCCATAATTCCAATGCTAATTCCTTTCCAGAACCAATTTTCGTCAGCTATTATATTTACCCACGTTCCAAAGCCTAGCATAAATGCAGCAAAAATATCCCAAGCCCATTTAACCCATGTGGTATCTGGGAAAAATACATGGCGTAATGATTCGCTATGAATTTTCGCGTAGTGTAGCCATCGGTCTGCCCAGTCGTGATTCATTGCCAATAACCCTAGCCCGGCTAAGAGCAGTGGAATTCCACCAGGTCCAGGTAGTGGACCTAGAAAAGGCACTAAAATTAACAATGAAACTCCAGCTATATCTGACAAAACTACTTTCCAGATTGGTGTTTTTTCTCTTATTCTTTTTTTAACCATTGTCTACATTATACTGTAGTGTTTAAAACTATGAATAATATTTATAATCAATGTAAAATATCATCAGCTTAACGAGTAAAGCAAATAAAGGGGTTCGAGCAGTGAAGCGTAATAGATTCAACAATAAAGATGCTTTAAAGGCCAATCAAGAAGATAGAGGTGGTAATGTTGTAAAAGCATTTAGGAAAGCTGATCAAAATGACGCTTCCTTAATGGCTGGCTCATTATACGAATTGTCACAAAGTAATGATATTCCACCTGTTAGTGTAAGAACTGGTTACGAGGCATTCGTACTGGACCCTAGAAAGCTTGACAAGAGGATTATAAGGGGAATGATTGCTGGCTTAGAGATTGGAAAATTTACTGCCCGCATTTGTCGTTCGGAAGAGGTCGATGAAAATCACGGCTACGATGTTAGTTTAGGCGATCCGGAGCTGTTATTACCTAAAAGGCGAACTCTTCTAGTGCCGCTTCAATCGGAAAAACTAAAAGAAGAAGTTTTAGGGGTTGGTAAGATACTCCACGATCAAGGTATACCTGGATTCAGTAGTGATGGTAGGCAACCGAAACATAAGCTAGGAATGCCGAAAATTGCAATTGGCAATTTTGATCAGCCAGTATCAAAAAGAGATGAAAATCAAATTTTAGAAGCTGTTGATCTGGGCTTAGATGTAGCACTAATGAGAAGCGAAAGATCAATAGGCTTAGGTGAATTAGTAATTAAACAGTATAGATCTAGGTAAAGTATCTTTGACTGAAGTATAAGTTCTAAACTATAATAGTAGGTCATGTCAGAGGTGATTACAGTAAAGGGTGCAAGAGAGCACAACTTGAAAAACGTAGATATTTCTATCCCTAGAAATTCGTTGGTTGTGATTACTGGGTTGAGTGGATCAGGTAAATCATCTTTGGCTTTCGACACAATTTATGCAGAAGGCCAGAGAAGATACGTTGAGTCACTAAGTGCTTATGCTCGTCAGTTTTTAGGTCTAATGGAGAAACCTGATGTGGATCAGATTGATGGATTGAGCCCAGCTATATCTATAGATCAAAAATCTACTAGTCGTAATCCTAGATCTACCGTAGCGACCGTGACTGAAATATATGATTATCTAAGACTACTATATGCCAGGATTGGAATTGCACATGGTCCAGATGGCCAGCCCATTAAATCCATGACTACTCAGGACATTGCGGAAGGTGTTGAAAGTCTGCCAGATAATCATAAACTAATGATTCTAGCTCCTGTTGTTATAGATAAAAAAGGCGAACATGCACACATACCCGAACTATTTATTAGACAGGGCTACGCAAGGGCAAGGGTTGATGGCGTTATCTATTCTTTAAGTGAGTTTCCAGCACTTGATAAAAAGTATAAACATAATATTGAAATTGTAATTGATCGTGTCGTGAACAACGATGAACAATCAAGTCGAATATTCCAGTCTGTTGAAGGTGGTCTACAGGTTGCCAATGGTCAACTAATCGTTATTGACGTCGATGAAGAAAATAAAGTTCATAAATTTTCACAAAGATATTATAATCCCGAGCACCCAGATTTTGTTGCCCCAGAAATGGAGCCGAGAACCTTTAGTTTCAACAGTCCTCACGGAGCATGTCCTATCTGTACTGGGCTAGGTAATAGATTAGAAGTTGACCCAGAACTTGTTATGCCTAATGGTAAGTTAACAATCGCTGAGGGTGCGATTAGGCCATACAATCGCATGGCACCTGACGCCTGGAATATGAAAAAGATGTCCGCTGTTGCAGAACGATACAATTTTTCTGTTCACGTTCCGACGTCAGAACTATCTGATAGCCAGCTAGAAAAAATACTTTACGGCACGGGAAAAGAGAAATATTCAATTGCTCTCGGTAGTGGTAGGCATTTTGACACGACATATGAAGGGGTGATACCGAATTTGGAGCGTAGATACAAAGAAACTGACAGTGATTTTATGCGTCGTGAAATTCAGCGTTTTATGGTGGAGCGTCCTTGTCATGCATGCAATGGCAAAAGATTAAAACCAGAAGTTCTAGCAGTGACGGTGTCTGATAGATCAATTATGGATATATGTGAGTTAGCTGTTGAAGATGCTGTAGAGTTTTTTGGCAAAATTAAGTTTAGTGAAAAAGATCTAAAGATTGCCCGTCAAATTATTAAAGAAATCAATGAGAGGTTAAACTTCTTAAATGAAGTGGGTCTTGGTTATCTTACGCTTGCGAGAAGCGCAAACACATTAAGTGGTGGTGAAGCTCAGAGAATAAGGCTGGCTACTCAGATTGGAAGTGGCTTACAAGGTGTTCTGTATGTTTTAGATGAGCCTTCCATAGGATTACATCAGAGAGATAATGAAAGGCTTATTAACACTCTTAAAAGACTTAAAGAATTGGGTAATACAGTGATAGTTGTTGAGCATGATGAAGATACGATTAAGCAAGCAGACTATCTGGTAGATATCGGTCCTGGAGCTGGTATTCACGGTGGTAAAATAGTGGCCGAGGGTGCACCAAGTGATGTAGCCAAGGATAAAAACAGCATAACGGGCAAATATTTAAGAGGAGAGCTGAAAGTTGATCATCCGAAAAAACGACGAGCTGGTAGCGGAAATTCATTACAGGTCAAAGGCGCTAGAGAACACAATCTAAAGAAAATAAATGTAGAGATACCGCTGGGTAAATTAGTGGTTGTTTCAGGTGTTTCAGGTAGCGGTAAAAGCACTCTAATAAATGATATAGTTGCCAAAGAACTTCACGTTAGACTTAGCAGGGCCCATGAGGCAGTCGGTCGACATGATGATATCGAAGGCATAGATAACCTAGACAAAGTTATTATTATTGATCAATCACCGATAGGTAGAACTCCACGCTCTAATCCCGCTACTTATGTTGGGTTATTTACGCCCATACGTGATCTATTTGCAAACACTCCTGAGTCAAAGATAAGGGGCTATAAACCGGGGAGATTTAGCTTCAATGTTAAAGGCGGACGGTGTGAAAACTGTCAGGGTGATGGGATGATTAAAATTGAAATGCACTTTTTGCCGGATGTATTTGTACCTTGCGAGGTATGTGATGGCAAGAGATACAACCGTGAAGCACTGGAGATTCATTATAAAGGCAAGACTATATCTGATGTTTTAGCAATGACCTGTGAGCAAGCATTGGATTTTTTTAGTAATATACCTTCGATTGCGAAAAAATTAGAAACACTGGTACAGGTTGGTTTGGGCTACATTCACTTGGGCCAGTCAGCTACAACGTTGAGCGGTGGTGAGGCTCAAAGAGTTAAGCTAGCCACAGAACTATCTAAACGGTCAACCGGCAGAACTCTATATGTATTGGACGAGCCAACGACAGGCTTGCACATGGATGATGTCAATCGACTTATGAGCGTTTTACATGCTCTAGTGGATACAGGCAATAGTATGATTATTATCGAGCACAATCTTGATGTAATAAAATCAGCTGATCACATTATTGATATGGGTCCAGAGGGCGGAGAAAAAGGTGGACAGGTAGTAGCTGAAGGTACGCCAGAGCAAGTAGCAAAGAACAAAAACTCATACACCGGTGGGTTTTTAAGGAGCATGTTATAATAAACAAAACAGATTTTAAGAGATATAGAGGAAATTATGAGCTCGGATAAGATAGTATTAGATGCCCAAAAACGTGAAGTAACAGGTAAAAAAGTAAAAGCCTTGCGGCGTGATGGAATAATTCCTGCAACAATGTATGAAAAAGGTAAAGATTCAGTTTCTTTACAGATGCCTTATATGAAAATTAAGAAAACTTGGGAGGCAGCGGGGAAAAGTCAACCAGTAGAACTGAGCGTTGAAGGTAAAAAGCATCTTGCTATGATTAAGGATGCTACTTACGATCCAGTAAAAGCAACATTAACTCATGTTGCATTTCATGCTATAAATAAAAACGAAGTCGTTGAAGCAGAAGTACAAATTCATCTTGAGGGTGATGTACCAGCTGAACAGCAAGGTAATTTCATTGTGCGACCAAATGATGTCGTAACAATAAAAGCTTTACCTGCTGATTTGCCTGAAGTGCTTAACGTTAGCGCTGAAATGTTAGTAGAAGTTGGCGATACACTGAAAGTTTCAGACATAGAGGTTCCTGAGGGTGTGGAGATAGTTACAGATCCTGAACTACCTATCGTAGTTGTCGAAGAGCCTAGAGTTCAAGAAGAACCAGAAGAAACTGAAGAAGTTGATGCTGCAGACGTACCAAGTGACCACGGTAGTGAAGAAGAAAGCACGGAAGAGAATACAGAAGAAAAATCTGAATAGTTTAGCTAGCCTTTAAAAAGCAAAGTACTATTCGGTGATGTATCCACCCGTTTGATGACTCCATAGTTTAGCATATTGACCTTTATTGTTCTTGAGTAGCTCTTTGTGAGTGCCTTCTTCAATTATTTTACCTTCATGCAGAACTATTATTCTGTCCATTTTTTGAATAGTGCTAAGTCTATGTGCAATTACAATTGCAGTTTTGTTTTCCATTAATTTCCATAATGACTCCTGAATGAGTATTTCGCTCTCACTATCTAAAGCACTGGTAGCTTCATCCAGAACCAGTATAGGTGAATTTTTCAGCAGTGACCTGGCTATGGCTACTCTCTGTTTTTGGCCGCCAGATAGCTTAACTCCTCTTTCGCCAACTAATGTGTTGTATTTGTCTGGTAATTTATCGATGAATTCATGGGCATGTGCTAACTTTGCTATTCCTTCAATTTCCTGGCTTGAAGCGTTAGGTCTTGCGTAGGCTATGTTTTCCGACAACGAACGATGGAATAATAGTGGCTCCTGAGGCACATAAGTAATATGCGATCTAAGTTCCTTTTGGCTAATATTTCTTATATCTTGTCCATCGATTCTTATTTCTCCTCCATCAATATCTGAAAATCTTAGGAGTAATTTTGTAAGTGATGTTTTGCCTGACCCTGAATGTCCAACTAAACCAATTTTTTCTCCTGGTTTAATTCTTAGATTTAGGGATTGAAATAGAGGCTCATTGTTTTCTGAGTGTGTAAAATCGACATCTTTAAATTCTATCAAGCCTCTGTTTATTGCTGTTTTTTCAGGATTTTGGGGATCGGCAATTTTTGGTTCAATTTGAAGAATTCGCACCATATCACTAGCATCACCTAGAGATCTATTAACCTGTCTTAGGACATGTTGAAAATCCCACAATCTAATACCGATTTGAGTTGTATATGTAACAATCAAAAATAACGTAGCAATGTCCGCTCCAAAATATCTTGTTCCAACTACAGCGATAATTAACGCAGAAATAGTTATTAAAGAAGTAATAGATGAAGAAAAAGTCTCTCTATACATAGTTTTTACCATTGACTGATGTGTGGCATCTTTAGTTTTTGTTGCTTCGCGGTAGTATCGTTTCGACTCGAAATCCTCTTTAGCAAAGCTTTTAATTGCCATAATATTTGCGATACTATCAGCTAGCTGGCCTGTTTGTTTACTCTCTTGGTTTGCTTGCTTAATGTTTGCAGCCCGTACTGGTTTTGATAGGTATACATTTCCAATTATGAATATTATTGATAAAACAACTAGGCTAAATGCAAATAATGGAACCCTAGGTCCAAGAATTAACAAAGTTGCTATAAGACCCACAGTTAGGGTAAATAGATTGAATATAATCGAGTCTGCAAACCTGATGTAGCTTCCCACTAGTTTATTTGTCTGAGAGACTAATGAGCCACCAAAACTATTTGCATGGAAGTCTGAATCTAAGTTTATTAAATGCTTAAACACTCTAATAGCTATATCTCTCATGACTCTCATTTCTAGATTCCAGACAAGCCAAATATTTAAGCGCCAGCTTGCAATGTCGGTCGAAAGTACGGCTATAACATAAGCGACTAGCTCTACATTAAAACTTTGCCATAGATTGTTTACATCGTAGTTGCCATCACTTATTTTTTGTAAAATTAGCGACTGGATATAGGGCTGCCCATAGTCTCTTACTAGAATTGTAAATAGCATCGAAATAATTAGAGGAAAAAGAAATACTTTGTATTTTAAAGCGTGATTTAAGTACAGCTTTATAGTATGTTTAGTTAAATTCTTGTCTGACATAATAAACCTTAAATGTATGTATAGATTTTTACTTTTCAGCGGACTAGCTATTTGTTTAAGTCTTGAGAGTTGAAAGCGGGCTATTTTTTGTAGCCGTTTCTCTTATGACTTACAAGTGTAGTATAGTATGGTAAAAAGCGCAAACACTTTTTATTATGGAAAATATACCTTTTTTATCCTCAGGTGATGATGATCCTAGCAATAAGGAAAGCTATGATGACTCAGAAGATGAAAAAGAAAAAGAAAAAAAGTCAAAGAAACGACCCAAAAAAAGCCTATTCTTTGATCTAGAAGCGCTGAAAAAAGATAAAGAAGCAGCCAAAGACGAAGAAAAACGATTTTTCAAGGATTCCAAAGAGACCAACGGCATTTTTTTAAGCGGAGTTGTCGAAAAACAAGATAACGGCAATAATAATGATTCTGAGAAGGTAGATGAAGTCGGAATATCATCTAAAAAAACAATTGATAACCAAGAAGAGCTATCAGATATTGATAAAGATAAGAAAAATCAGCTAGAGCATATCCCTCCAACAGAAAAAGAAGAATACAAAGATGAAAAAGGAGCGATACAAGGCATGCAGGAAAGTGCAGACCTGCCTGTTGATGAAGGTCGAGAAGAGCCCTTTAGGGCGGCAGAAAAAGCTAAAGATGAAGCCCTAGAGTCTATTCGCAGCAAAGTCGCTGAACAAGATCAAGACCAAGAAGTGGTTGTATTAGAACAGGAGTCAGTTTCTAAAAATATGGTCGATAGTAATAAGGATTCATTTGCTGAAACTAGTACAGAAGAAATCCTCAACGACCTACCTGAACCTTTAGATGAAGATGAGGTTATTTCTACAAGATCTGCAGGATCTCTAGATATGGGAATTCCAACCGTAGCCGATGTCGAACCTCCGAAATATGAAACAAAAAACAAAGATCTTGAACCGATGAATGAGTTATACTACAGGGAGAGGAATAGTGGTAGTGTTTTATTAGGTGGTGTACTGGGTTATTTAATCGGCAAAAGACGAGGACGCAAGAAAACTGAGGCAAAGCTCCAGCCAAAAATTGACAATCAAGAATCTCAGTTAAATTATTTCAAAGCCAAATTAGATGAAAACGAACAGCAGATTAGAGAAAAAACTCAAGTAGCGAACAAGTTAAAAGCCGAACTAGCTGAAGATTTGCCCGCGATGTCAGCTAATGAAGAAAAAAAGCAACTTGAACAGCTGGAAGAAGAGTTTGGCAACAGTTTAATCGAGGAATCTATAGGAAACAGTGCGGAAAGTAATGGAGTCAATCAAGAGCTTGGTCTTGATATAAAACAAGGTGCCGTAGCTGAAAAAATAAATGATATAGTACAAACAGAAGAACTTACTGAAGCTAAGCAAGAGACTACTCAAAAAGTCGAATATGTACTCGAGAAGAAAAAAAGAGAGATAGAAAATCTTGAAGATAATCTTGAGTCAGAAATTGAGATTGAGCATTACAGAGATCCAAAGACTATGACATTGACTCAGTTGCTTGAAGTTGCGGATAAAATAAGTCTAGACACAGTCTCATTAAGAGAGATGTATAAAAAAAATACGATCGATGTAGTTAATTTACGAAGAGTAGTCAGTGAGTATGTACGCGGTGGCAACTATCAAGATCTATTGAAAGGCTCACTAGAAGCCGTAGAGATGAAAAGCGCACTCAAAAGAGAAATTAAAAGGGAAGATGACCCGATATTTGGTACGCCAGAGAAAAAAAATACAACAAACATTAAAGAACCAATTTTTGAAGAACAACAGATATTATCAAGAGAAAATGATCTTGGGCAAAAAACAACACTTCCCCTAGTCGTAAAAGAAGAGGAGGGGCTAGTCGAGAAAGATGAGCATCACAGTGCTTTGGGGGTTTCTCCTATAACTGCCATTGCAATAGGAATAGTGCTGGCTTTATTTATAATGGTTGTGATGTTAGCCCTTGTGATTTAGTTTCAGTCTCTTTTTCGCTTAAAACATGAGATTAAGTTCAAAAATTGCTATAATTACTTCGATATGGAGAAGATTATACTTTACTATAAATTTGTGCCGATTAAAGACCCTGAAATGACTATGCGTTGGCAACGCGAACTGTGTACTAGACTTGGTTTAAAAGGAAGAGTTCTAGTAAGTCCACATGGCATAAACGGAACCATTGGGGGAGATATCGAAATGTTGCGTGCTTATAAAAGAGCTATGAATGAAACAGAGTTGTTTAAAAAAATTGTTTATAAATGGAGTGATGGAAGTTCTGACGAATTCCCAAAACTTAAGGTAAAGGTGAAACCAGAAATAGTAGCCTTTAATGCAGCAGATGAGATAGTAGTATCAGAAAAAGGCGTTGAAAATGGTGGTAAGCATATAAAACCAGCAGCTCTGCACAAACTGGTAGAAGAGAAAGGTGATGATATAGTTTTTTATGACGGAAGAAATAAATATGAAGCAAAGATTGGAAAGTTTAAAAATACTGTTATTCCTGACACTGTAACTAGCAGAGATTTCAAACAAGATATTGAAAACGGTGAAATATCTAAGCACAAAGACAAGACAATAGTTACATATTGTACCGGCGGGATTAGATGTGAAATTTTAAGTGCAATGATGAAAAACAGAGGTTACAAAAATGTCTACCAAATGGATGGTGGAATAGTAAAGTATGGTGAAAAATACGCTGATGATGGTCTTTGGGAAGGAAAACTTTTTGTATTTGATGACAGAATGAAAATGGCTTTTTCAGATAAATCAAAAGACATTGCAGATTGTGAAAAATGCGGAAAGAAAACTAGCAATCAAATAAACTCGACCAATATAAGACGTAAGCTACATGTAGTTTGTGAGGACTGTGTCCATGAACAAACAGCTAAAAGATAAACTAGCAAACTTACCAAAAACTCCTGGTGTATATTTCCATAAAAATTCTGAAGGGGAAACTATATATATTGGTAAGGCTGCAGTATTAAACAATAGAGTTCGTCAGTACTTTCAAAAATCGAGAACAAGAGATCCAAAAACCGAGGCTTTAGTTGCAGAAATTCACGACCTAGACTGGATTCAAACTGATTCTGAAATAGACGCTTTATTTCTAGAAGCAGAAATGGTACGAAGGTATTTACCGCGCTATAACATTATGCTTAGAGACGATAAAAGTTTATTGTATGTGCGAGTCAATATAAAGAGTGATCACCCGACAGTTACCTTCACTAGAAGACCTCTGGATGATGGAGCAGAATATTTCGGCCCATATATACAGGGTTATTCTGTCAGAAAAGCTTTAAGATTGCTGCGCCGTGTATTTCCATACGCAGTTACTGAAAAAGAAGCATCAATGGGCAGCAAGCTTTATGAGCAGATTGGCTTAGATCCTGGTATATCAAGTGGTAAGACGTCCATTGATCAGTATAGGAGAAATTTAAAAAACTTAATGTCCTATCTTCGAGGTAATAGGGTTGCAGCAGCCAAAGCAATCGAAAAAGACATGAAAGAAGCGGCCAATAATCAGGAATTCGAGAAAGCAGCAATGCTTAGAAATAAGCTGCTGGAGATGAAGGCCTTAAAAAAACAAATCATATTTAGCGATAGAGAATTCATGGACATAAGCAAAGACAAGGGATTACAAGGGTTAGCAGATTTGTTAGGTATAAAAATACCGAAAAGAATAGAAGGGTTTGACATCTCTCACATGGTTGGCACAGACAATGTGGCCTCAATGGTTGTATTTACAAATGGCATACCTAATAAAACCGCCTATAGGAAATTTAAAATGAAAATAAAAGGCAACAATGATTTTGCCCACATGAATGAAGCCCTGACAAGAAGACTAAGACCAAAAAACGTAAAAAGTTGGGGGTTACCTGATTTAGTAGTAATTGATGGTGGCAAAGGTCAATTGTCTGCGAGTATTGAAGCAAGAGATAAAGCAAAATTCAGAATCCCAATGATTGGATTAGCTAAAAGAGAAGAAGAAATAGTTATTTATAAGAGAGACGACGCTGTTAAAATTGATCTAAAATTAGCAAATAAGCTAGATGGAATTGTAAATGAATCAGAAGATTTTTATATGATTGAACTTCCAAAAAATAACGACATAGTGAAGCTACTACAGAGGATTCGAGACGAAAGTCATCGTTTTGCGGTTAGTTACCATTCGGTATTGAAGTCTGCCAGACAAACAGTAAGTTGGCTGGATGAGATTCCTGGAGTTGGTCCTTCAACTAAGAAAAAATTAATAAAAAGTTTTGGTAGTTCAAGGGGGGTAACGCAAGCAAGAAAAGAAGAATTAACTAAAGTAGTTGGTTCTAAAAAAGCTGAAATTATATTGCAATATAGACGATTAAATAAAAAATTAGAATAAATTGCTATACTTTTTGATATGGATTTCTCACAAGAGTTTTTTAGCGGAAATAGACAAAAGCTTTCAAATGCGTTACCAAATAGTTTGATTGTTATTGCTGCTAATGCAAAATTACAAAGTTCTGCAGATATTCACTTTCCATTTCGACAGGATAGTAATTTTTGGTATTTAACTGGTATTGATGAAGCTGGTCTAGTTCTAGTCATAGATGCGGCTACTTCTGAAAGTACTATTTTGATGAAAGGTCAAAGCCAACATGATAAAGATTGGGACGGTGAAACTGACTACAAACTGTTAGAAGAAGTAAGCGGAATTAAAAACTTTCAACCTATAAGTAGCTTATCGAATATGTTGAAATCTGCTAAAAAATCAGGAAAACAAATATCGTATCTTAAGCCTCTACCAGAATATGTAGAAATTCACGGATTTTATTCTAACCCTGCAAGAAAAAGGTTGGAAATGGAAATATTGAATGTTGAATCAGAGCCTAAAGATGTTCGGATTGAGATAGCAAGACTTCGACAGGTTAAACAGCCAGAAGAAATTAAAGTTCTTCAAAAAGCTATAGATATTACTGGTGAGACTTTAAACTGCATAAAGTCAAACTTGAATAACTACAATTCTGAACAAGAAATAGAAAAAGATATTTCAATCAACTTTCTAAAAAATGGAGCAAATGGGCATGGTTACGAGCCGATAATTGCTGGCGGCAAAAATGCTGCAACAATTCACTACAATAGCAACAATTCTACTTTGAAAAACAATTCTGTAGTTCTTTTGGACGTTGGTGCAAGTGTAGGGTACTATTCAGCGGATATCAGCAGAAGCTGGGTATACGGTAAAGCTAGTAAAAGACAAAAAGACTTGCATAATGCAGTGTTAGGTTTGCAAAATCAAGCTTATGATATCTTAAAGCCAGGTGTAAAAATTCGTGAGTATCAAAAAATAATGAATGATAAGGCTATTAAGAGCTTTGCTGATTTGAATGTTGATATTGAAAAATTTCCACATGGATTTTCTCACCATTTAGGTTTAGATGTTCATGATGCTGCTGACTATGAATCTCCATTAGCTGAAGGGGCTGTTTTGACTGTCGAACCCGGAATATATTTAGCTGATGAGGGAGTTGGAATTAGGATTGAGGACAACGTTTTAATTACTAAGAAAGGCATAAAAGTCCTATCTAGCTCTATTTCTACAAGCCTTTAAAGTGCTATAATAGCGGTAATGATTTCTAAAAAAATAGGGGGCTAGTTTGAAATCTAGTCTTTCAAGATTTGTGGTTAGGTGGTTTGTCGGCAGCTTAGGTCTTTGGATAACTGCTTCAATCTTGGGTACCGGTAGCATCAGTTATGGTGGTAGGTTTAGTGTAGTTATCATATCTGGCTTTATTTTGGCTCTAGTCAATACGTTCATTAGGCCCTTGGTTGTATTCTTAACTTTGCCTGCAGTTTTATTGACTTTAGGTATATTCATGGTTGTTATCAATGCCTTGATGGTTTTGCTTGCTGCATGGTTGTATGGACCACTTGAAGTATCAAGTTTTGGTGTAGCAATTATAGCCGGATTAGTCATTGGTCTGGTAAACTGGTTAGTAAGTGCTTTATTAGAGGAGAAATAAATGAGTATTTGGAATTACGTAACTATCGGGTCAGCAGCCCTCATGACTCTGCTTATACTTCTACAGGTTAGAGGTGCAAGTCTTGGTGCTGGTCTTGGTGGAGGTGGTGGAGAAGTAAATACTGTTCGACGAGGTTCGGATAAAAGTATCTTTAACCTCACGATTTTGGTAGTAATAGTGTTCGCACTATCGATACTGCTTGAGATTATATTAGCTTAAGTAAAGGGTCAATAAAGAGTGGATGACGCAAAGGGGAAATATCGTCGCTTAAAACTACGTTGGCGTAGAAAAATGCGCAAACAAAAGAGGCAAGTAGAGGATATTACACTTCAGGCCGACGACTCCATAGATAAGCTTGTATTTAAACGATTTGATAGGTTGGTGAATGTACGTAGGTTTGTGCTTACCTGGATATTTTTATTATTATTTATTGGCTTTGGATCCGTCTGGCAAGTAAGAGGCCTTGATAAATTTTACCTGACATCAACTCCGAGTAACGGCGGCGTGTATAGGGAAGGTTTGTTAGGCAATTTCACAACAGCAAATCCAATTTTTGCAACTGGTACAGCAGATGTAGCAGTATCTAAATTGGTTTTTTCAGGATTATTTAAAATATCACCCAATAAAACTTTAGAGCCTGACCTTGCTACAGACTATGAAATTGATGAAAAAGGGCTGACATACACAGTAAATTTAAAACAAAATGTAGTTTGGCATGATGGAGAGCCGTTTAATTCTGAAGACGTTGTTTTTACCTATGAATTGATAAAGAATCCTAACGTTAAGTCACCACTCGGTTCTAGCTGGGACGACGTCAAAGTGACTGCAGATGGGGATTATAAGGTTATTTTTTCATTACCGAGTAGTCTAGGCTCGTTTAAATATTCACTAACTAACGGCATTGTTCCCGAGCATATTTTAAGTGGTGTTGACCCTGCTGATCTTAGATCGGCTCACTTTAATTCAATAAACCCTGTAGGGACTGGTCCATTTACATATAAAAATGTTAAAGTCATTGGCTCCAATGCTGAAAGCAGGACAGAAAAGATAACTCTAGAAGCAAATGAAGAGTACTACAATAATGGCCCTTTGATCGATGGTGCTGTTATTCGTACGTATAAGAATGAAGAGCAAATGCAAGCTGCGTTTGACGACCGAGAGATTTTATCTATGGTTGGGCTACAAACTTATTCATCTGACGGCCAAGATGACGTAGAAGTTTACAGTACTCCTCTAAGCAACGCCGTAATGTTATTTTTAAATAATTCTTCAAATGTACTAAATGACAAAAATATTAGACAGGCGTTGGCTCACGCGTCTAATACTGAAGAACTAATAAAGAGAATCGAATACCAATTAATAGAAGTTAATAGTCCTTTTCTAAAATCTCATTTTGCGTATGATGAAGAGAAGACACAATTTGGCCATGATAAAGCAGCTGCAGTAAAGTTGCTTGATGACTCAGGCTGGAAGCTAGCTAACGACGGTTTCAGGTATAAAGATGGAAAGAAATTAACTCTAAAGCTTGTATCTCAAAGTTTAACTGAATACGCAACAATTATTCAGGGTTTGCAGCAGCAATGGGGTGAATTAGGCGTATCCGTAGATGCCATATTACAACCTGAAAGAGATATTCAAGCTGGAGCCATAGCAAGACATGAGTATGATGTTCTTTTGTATGGGATTGCTTTGGGTCTAGATCCTGATGTTTTTGCATTTTGGCATAGTTCTCAGGCTGACCCTAGACTTAGATCTCGATTAAATCTGTCAGAATTTAAAAATGAAAAAGCCGACACGTCGTTAGAGGCAGGTAGGACAAGACTGGATAACGATTTAAGAAAGGTTAAATATCAAGAGTTTTTAGACGAGTGGAAAAAAGATGTGCCAGCCATAGCACTTTATCAACCAAGATTTCTATACGTAACCAGAGATAGTCTAGAGGGCTATAACTCCGGGCAGTTTAGTGATCCGTCGGACAGGTTTTACTCGATAAATGAGTGGCAGGTTAGACGTGAAAAAAAAGTAATGTAGACATTCATTTTGTTTATACAAAAAATATTAAACACCAGATTAAAACAGTATTCACAGGAATCATTCTTATGCTATGATATAGACATTCTAAAAGATAAGGTATTAATAAAGTGAATAAAGTTGCACATTATTTGCAGCAGCATTTAAATGGCGAGATACTAACGTCTCCCGAAGTTCTAGATTATTTTTCTACTGATGAAAGTATATTGTCTATTAGACCACAATTGGTTGTCTACCCAAGGTCTGAAAGCGACATAAGGAAGACTACCAGATTTACTTGGCAACTAGCAGAAAAAGGTCGAGTGGTTCCAATTACACCTAGGGGTATGGGTACAGATATGACAGGCGCTTCTTTAGGTCAGGGCATTATTATGGCAATGCCTGCTCACATGAATAAAGTAATTGAATTTGACTCAAAAACAGGAGTTTTAACAGCCGAATCAGGCATATCACTGGACAAGCTTCAGCAGGTTTTACATACACACGGGAGATTTTTACCTCCAGTATCTAGTGTTAATAAGTACGCTACTCTTGGAGGAGTAGTGTCAAATAACGACACAGGAAGATCTAGCTACAAATATGGTCCCATGCAAGAATTTGTTAGAGAGTTGAGGGTTGTATTAGCAAATGGAGAATTGATAGAAACTCGAAGAATTAGCAAAAGAGAGTTGAATAAGAAATTGGGCTTAGCTTCGTTTGAAGGTGAGTTATACCGATCACTCGATAAAATAATTGAAGATAACAGTGATTTAGTTAAGTCTTTAGCCCCAATAACAGATGTCACACCAGCAGGTTTTGACATATCAGACGTAAAGCAAAAAGACGGGTCTTTTGATCTAACCCCTCTATTTGTAGGTGGTCAAGGTACTCTAGGAGTTATCACAGAGATAACACTTGATACGGTTGCTTATAATCCCACAACTGAATTGATTGTTGCTGGATTTGCTGAAAGGTCTGAAGCATGGAAATCTGTAACTAAAATTAATGAAATGAAAGAAGGTCCTAGCAACATAGATTTTGTCGATATTAGTTTAATTAAAATGGTCCAAGAGATCAATCCTGGCATATTAAGCCCATTAGAAGGAGCACTGCCAGCTGTAGTTTTATTTATTAACATAGATAATCAAAATCAAAGACTTCGTAAAAAAACTAAGAAAAAAATTAAGAAAATATTAGAATCACAAAACGCAGAAGTAGTAGAACCTGAGAAAGAAGAGGAAGACAAATGGGAGAGCATTAGAGACGGCGCCTCTCAGTTTTTGACCTACTCAAAAGCAAAAAAGCAAGCAATTCCAGTACTTGATGATGCTCGTATTCCGCTGGAAAGGATGACAGAATTTTTCAACGAACTAGAGAGCTTGATGGATACAGCATCGTTACAAGATTTTGCATGTTGGGGGCAGGCAGGTAATGGTTTAGTTCATGTTTCGCCACTTCTTGACATTTCTTCGGTTGGCGACAGACAAAAACTATTTAAAATTATGGAAGCATTCTATAGCTATGTTTGTAAAATAGGAGGATCTATATCTGGCGAGTATGCAGAAGGCAGAACTAGAGGTGCTTTACTTGATAAGATGTTTGAACCTCAGGCTATTAAGATTTTTGAAATAATAAAGCAGTCTTTTGACCCATACAAAAATCTGAATC
>JAUIKH010000043.1 GCA_030430915.1 bacterium
CAACGCAGACGATGACACAACAAGCGCTGTTAACTGTGAAAGCACAGGTGTTGATGCTGGTGATTCATTCGGATGGAATGCATCAGGCACAGCTGACACATTAGCAAGTTCTTCAGGTGTTGTTGATGACGAAATTGTCAAACTACGATTCGGTGCTACTGCAGCAGCTACTACACCAACAGGTGCGTACACTGTAGTAACTACTTACATCGCAACCTCTACATTCTAACGGCTAGGATAAGAGAAAGGTAAAAGTAAAGGGAAATAACAAATTGAGAAATGTTATTGAATAACACAAAAAAGTTTAAATCGTTATTCACACTGACACTGCTTGCAAAAGTGGTGTCAGTGTTTCTTATTGCATTTATATTATTAACCTTTTCATTTACTAGCGCTGCTGAGTTATCTTCAAGATCTGTGACGATTGGATCTTCATTACCTGGAGCAGTTACCAATCACGACTTTAGGTTTAATACAATTTCTGGGTCAAACGTTGGTTCTATTAAATTCGACTATTGCAGTGATACACCTTTATTTGGTGCTCCTTGCACAGCACCTACGGGTCTAATTGTGAACACTGCTACCATCTTGCAACAATCACTTGGCAATGGATTTACAGTAAGCGGTGTAAGTACTCCAAGCACTTTAATTATTACAAGAAATCCAGCTATATCAGGAGGCCCTGCCTCAGCAATTTTTAGATTTGGGAATATAACTAATCAGACTACAAGTTCGCAAACAGTATATGTGAGGGTAAGTACTCACGCGTCCATGGACGGTACGGGACCAGAGATAGATAAGGGGTCAGTTGGTTATAGCACGGTGCCAGGCGTAGGCGTAGGTGGCTATGTTCCGCCATTTCTAACATTCTGTACAGGAGTTACAGTTGCGCTTGACTGTAGTGTAGTGAATGGATCAATTTTAGGATTGGGAGAATTATCAGAAAATTATCAATCAACAGCATCAAGCCAGTTCTCAGCGTCTACTAACGATCCTACGGGGTATAACACATATGTTTCTGGTGGAACGATGACTGCAGGTAATGAGGTTATACCTGCTTTAACAGCTAATAGTCCGGGTATTGCTGGTGTAAGTCAATTTGGTATGAATTTGCGGTCTAATTCTAGTCCTGCTGTTGGAGCTAATGTATCAGGACCTGGCACGGGTGTTCCCGCTGTTTTCTACAACAGTCCAAATAGTTTTAGGTATGTTAATGGGGAGCGTATAGCAGGCAGCAGTTTGCCTACAGAATTCAACAGATTTACAGTTTCATACGTAGTTAACGTATCGGCGGATCAAGCACCTGGAGTGTATGCATCAAGCTACACATATACAGCTGTGGCCTCGTTTTAGCTTGCAAGTATAAGCATATTTGGTTTATAATTTGACCAAAGTTTAATTGGAGGAAAAATGAAAAAGATTAGCAAATTAATGTTTATTGCTTTGATTGCAGTGCTAACTATACCTGCATTGGTAAATGGACAAGAGCAACAAAGGGGCGGGAGCGGACTAAGCATATCGCCGACGAGATTTGAATATACTATTGAAAGAGGAGAAGCTGAGTTAGCTAGCATCCAAGTCAAGAATATTACACAAAAAGATGTGCTCGCAAAAGCCTACATAAATGATTTTGAACCGGATGGAAATACAGGAAACCCCAAGTTAATTATTGACTCAGAAGAACAAAGTTCGAGCTCTATTAAGGATTTTGTTGTTGGGCTACAGGATTTTGATATAAAAGCTGGAGAAACAGAAGTAGTGGATTTGCCTATACAAGTTCCTGCTAATGCGGCTCCTGGCGCTTACTACGGTGCAATAAGATTCACAGGTGTGCCAAAAGATGAAGAATTTACCGAAGACGATCAGTTAGCACTAAACGCCAGTGTAGCTTCAATAGTGCTGATTGAAGTACCAGGTAATATAGAAGA
The DNA here is from genome assembly GCA_030430915.1 of bacterium. Taxonomy (GTDB): domain Bacteria; phylum Patescibacteriota; class Saccharimonadia; order Saccharimonadales; family SZUA-47; genus JAUIKH01. The sequence goes on from JAUIKH010000043.1 coordinate 1,929, forward strand.
AAAAATAGAAGTCGTTGATGTGTCTGCATACTTAAAGAATAGTAGTGACGAATCAAAACCTGGCTCACTGTTCACCAAAAAACCTAACCAAGTAGGAATAGAGATAAATAATTTGGGCAATGGTTTCTCAAAACCTTTTGGTAGAGTAGAAGTTGGAGGCCCTTGGGGTTCAGGTGAAGTATACTCATACGAACTAAACGATTCATCTCCTAGAGGAAATATACTACCAAAATCTACCAGACTTTTCCTAGATGATTTAGAAGGAGTAAGTACACCAGGACGCTACACGATTACAGCTAACATATCTCATGGAAGAGGGGGCGAGATATTAGAAGTTAAATCTTCATTCTGGTACATCCCAACCTGGCTAGTTATAGTACTTGTGTTAGTAGTGATTGCCTTGATAGTGTTAATTTACTACCTATACCGTAAGTATTCTTCTAAAGGTACAAAGTCAAAACGAAGAAAATAAATAAAACTTAAATAGTACAAATGGGCTCCCAAGGTGGGGCCCATTTAAATTGTAAATGTTCTAACACTAAAAAAGCATAGAAATTAATGGTTGTGCTTATTTCATAAATGATTTACAATTAAGAAGCAAATAACAGTAATAAAAAGCGATAAAAATGAAAAAATATCTACCACAAACGTGGCAAGACACTAAGCGTCTTATTTTGATAATCGCATTTAGTGTCGCTGCATTTTTTCTTGTTTTGGGCGCGGACCCAGCAAGTGCACAGAGCGCAGACCCAGTTCAATCTGGGTCTGTTGGTCTTACGGGCACAATTAGCTCGCCTCCGCCTTCACAAGGGGCAACTATTACTGTTCCATCTAGCGGTCAAACTTTTACAGAAGTACCAGTACCCGTTAGAGGTTTATGTCCAGATGGCCTGCTTGTTAAGCTATTTAAAAACAATGTATTTGCTGGCTCGGTACAGTGTGAAGGTGGGGCATTTGAAATGAATATAGACTTATTTACAGGCACAAATGAACTGGTAGCTAGAGTTTATGACGATTTAGATCAGCCTGGGCCTGATTCTAATGCAGTAAATGTCGAATTTGTAGATAGACGAGCTGGCGCTGGTACAAGAGTTAGTGTTACTAGTAATTTTGCTAAAAAAGGTACAGATCCCGGCAAGACATTGACCTGGCCAATAATTATTAGTGGCGGTGCAGGTCCATACGCAATAAGCGTTGACTGGGGAGACGGAACATCCCCAGACCTTTTAAGTGAACCTTTTCCTGGTGTATTTGATATTTCCCATATTTATGAAAAAGCAGGTGTTTATAATATCGTAGTCAAGGTTAGCGATAGTAATGGTGCAGCATCTTTTTTACAAATTGTAGGCGTTGCAAATGGTCCACTGTCTCAAACAAACTCAACCGAAGGTGAAGATGAAACACCAGCGTTCATTAGTCCAAATTCTACAAGAATTGTTTGGTGGCCTGCTGCTATTACTATACCCTTTATATTTTCAACTTTTTGGCTAGGCAAACGTTATATGTTAAGGACTATGAAGAAGCGCATAGAACGTGGCGAACACCCCTTTGCTGATATTTAAATACCTATGATAGGTAGTGACTCTTCCTCTTGACACTGCAGATTGACCGATTCTAGTACTTAATAAAGCGGCTATTTTAGAACGAAAATATTTAGTAGTATCTATGATAATTCGTGCAGAACCTGCCTGGTCTCTATGCTTATTGATTTGATAAGTTTTAAAATACTGTAGAATGTAGCTGATATGAGTGATAATAATAAGAAGGTTTTCGTTGGATTGTCGGGTGGTGTTGACAGCTCTGTTTCAGCTGCTTTGCTGGTTGAACAGGGTTATGACGTTACCGGTGTCTATATGAAGAATTGGTCTAAAGATTTGCCTGGATTTCCTTGTCCTTGGATGGATGACTATCAAGATGCTAAAAGAGTAGCGGTTAAACTAGGCATTGACTTTGAAATGTTTGATTTTGAAAAAGAGTATTTTGATAAAGTAGTTAAATACATGATAGACGGTTATGAAGCTGGTTTAACTCCTAATCCAGACATAATGTGTAATCAAGAAATTAAGTTCAAACTTTTTTATGAAACAGCGAAAGAAAAGGGTGCAGATTACATTGCAACAGGACATTATGCTCAAACAAAAAATGGGCAACTGCTAAAGGCCGTCGATGACAATAAAGATCAAACCTATTTTTTGTATCGTGTTAGCGGGCAATCTTTAAAACACACTATTTTTCCGATAGGGCATTTAACAAAACCTCAAGTCAGGCAAGAGGCTAAAAAACGTGGTTTAGTTACAGCTAACAAAAAAGAAAGTATGGGGATATGCTTTGTTGGAAAGGTCGGTATCAGGGAGTTCTTGTCTCAATATGTTCAAACCAAGCCAGGTCCAATTATTGAACAAAACGGGTTGCAAATAGGAGAACATGACGGAGCTATATTTTATACAATTGGGCAGAGGCATGGCCTAAATGTTGGCGGAGGATTGCCGTACTACGTAACAGGTAAAGACATGAAATCCAACACAGTATACGTTAGCAGTGACATAACTGATAGCAAGCTATGGACTAAAGACATAGAGCTAAATAGTTGCAACTGGATTAATAAACCACCAAAAAAAGACGAAAAACTGGTTATGAGACATCGTCACAGAGCTGAATTAGTAAATTGCGATATTGTCGCAATTAGCAATAATACAGCAACAATACGCCTAGATGAACCTATTAGAGCGATAACTCCAGGACAATCAGCTGTAATATATAATGACGATATTTGTATTGGTGGCGGAATAATTATATAGTATAGGTATGATTCCAAATAAAGATCAGGTGAATAGCCTCTTGAAGAAGTATGCACCTAATGATGAATATTTGGTTTTAGTAAAAACGCATGGAAAGATAGTTGCTGAAATAGCACTAGAAATTGCAAACAGAATTGACAGTCGTATTAATTTAGATGTACTGGAATCAGCATGTTT